>NZ_JADFBZ010000006.1:0-68018 GCF_015223095.1 Moraxella sp. K127
TCAATTTTGTTAGCTGTACATGGCGAATGCGAATAAATGTACACACTCCTATCGCCATGTTCCCAAATATGCTATACTTATGCCAAATTGGAAAATAACAAGCCCATCCTTTCATTTTATAATACCACTTATTCCAAAACGACATAAGAGCCTTTTCATGTTTCACTTTACCGACCAAACCGCCTTTTTAGACAACATCGCCACACTCGCCGACACGCACATCGCCCCCAAAGTCATCGACATTGACAAGGGTTATTACCCCCTTGCTGAGATGGCAGAATTGGGCAAGGCAGGACTGTTCGCCCCGCACCTAAACGCCCACGGCAACCGTTTTGATTTGGCAATCCTTGCTAATGCCAACGTAGGGCGAGTGTGTGGCACGACCGCCTTTTTGACATGGTGTCATCAAGTGATGGGGCTGTATATTGACCAATCGGACAACAGCCTGTTAAAGGGCGAATTTTTGGACAACCATGCCCTTGCCAACACCTTTGGCGGTACAGCACTGTCCAACCCGATGAAGACATGGGCGAACATCGAGAGCATGAAATTTGTCGCCAAAAAGGACGGCAACGGCTACAAAGTCAGCGGCATCCTGCCGTGGATTAGCCACATCAAAGACGGTCAATACTGCGGTGCCGTGGCACAGATAGACGGCACGGACGATGAAGTTTTTTTCCTTTTACAGTTTGACAAGGCACGCCAAAGCTCATGGCAACTGCACCCTTGCCCTGCGTTTAGTGGCATGGAAGGGTCTAGCACGCTACGCATTGAGCTGACCGACTACCCCATCAGCACCGATGACATCATCGCCTTGCCCTGCAAAGATTTTATCGCCCGTATTCGCTCGGCGTTTGTGCTCATGCAACTTGGTATCGGGGCAGGGATTATCATGGGAGCCATTGATGACATCAAAGAAGGCACGGCAGTCTCTAACGCCTTTTTAGAAGACCAAGCAGGCAGTCTGACCTTGGAGCTTGATAACCTGGTCGCCAAAACCCTAAGCCTTGGCAAAGACCCCTTTAACAGCGACAAAGAGTTTTTCTTGGACGTGCTAAACGTGCGTGAACAAGAGGCAATGCTCACCCTAAAAGCCACCCAATCTGCCATGCTTCATCAAGGAGCAAAAGGTTATCTGATGACCGCCCACCCCCAACGCCGTCTGCGTGAAGCTCAGTTTGTGGCGATTGTCACGCCTGCCATCAAGCATTTGCGTTATCTGTCTCATCAGCTGATGGATGAACCCAAAGTTCGTCCGATTGAATATTTCATTTAAATTTATATAAAAAGGTAATCATGACAACTTCCCCCACCGATGGTCGTGGTGCATGGCGTAAATTCATCTGCCTTGCCTGTGGCTATATCTATGATGAAGAATTAGGCGACCCCGAAGATGGCTTGCCTGCTGGCACTCGCTTTGAAGACATTCCCGATGATTGGCAATGTCCACTATGTGGCGTACGCAAGAGCGACTTTGAGCCTTATGAAGAGACAAGCCATGTCGCTCCTGCTGTCGTCTTTGACCGCACCGAGCGTGGCGTGGTCATCGTTGGGGCAGGTCTTGCAGGTTGGGCGATGGTAGACGCTTTGCGTGCTTTGGACAAGGATTTGCTCATCACACTCATCAGTGCCGATGACGCCGACCGCTATCACAAGCCCATGCTGTCGGTCGCCCTATCCCAAGGCAAAGGACGAGCCGAACTGGTGCGTGCCACGGGCAGTCAGTCCGCCCTTGACAACAACGTACGTCTGCTTGCCAACACCTACGTCACCAACATTGACACTCACACCCAGAGTCTGCATACCACCCGTGGTACGGTGTATTATGACAAACTCATCCTTGCCATCGGTGCCAGCCCTGCCTATCCGCCCACCATCGCCAAAGAGATGGCATGGCACGTCAATCATTTGGAACGGTTTGACGAACTCAAATCCCGCCTAACCACCCCCAAGCACGTCGCTATCATCGGGGCAGGCATGATTGGCACCGAGCTGAGCGAAGATTTGATAAAGGCAGGTCACAAGGTCAGTCTCATTGACGTACATCCCAGACCCTTATCCGCCCTACTGCCTGCCGTGGCGGGCGAGCGGATTTTAAATGCCATCGAAGCCCTTGGGGTAAATTGGCTTGGTCATAGCATGGTCAAAGGTGTAAATGCCACCGCACACGGCTATGAGATTGACTTATTTGACTGCGACAGCGAGACGGTCAGCCCCTTACTGGTCGATGAAATCATCGTCGCCACAGGACTTCACGTTCACGAACGCCTGCCCTTGCGTGCCAATCTGACCTTTAACAAACACACAGGCATCGCCGTCAATCCCCAAACCCTACAAACGAGTGTGCCTGACATCTATGCCCTAGGCGACTGTATCAGCATTGATGGCGTGCCTTGTCGCTATGTCGCCCCCCACCGCTCACAGGCGAGTGTCATTGCAGGGCAAATCATCCAACAAGACGGGCAAGCCACCATCTACAAACACACCCCACCGATGATTCGCCTAAAAAATAAATGCATCAGCGTCACCGCCAACGGTCTGCCCAAAGGCGTGGGCGACTGGCATGTGCTTAGCGATGATGAAAACGGGCTTATGTTAGAGATGAGAGAGCATGGCAATGTCGTGGCAACAGCAACGATAAAAGCAGTATAGCAAGCAAAAATAAAAATGCAAAATAAAAAATTGGGGCGATGATTTGCCCCTTTTTTATTAGGGCGTGTTGAACTTTGGTATTTGCAATGAAAAATGAGAAAAATCGCCCGTTTTTTAAGGAAAAAACGTAGGCTGATAGTTATTCTATCAGACAAGTTTTCGCCTTCGAGCCACAAGATTTAGCCATTTTTCATGCAAAAATTGATTGAAATTGTCAAATTTTCATCTTATTTTATAAGAATGTTATCAATGTTCAACACGCCCTTTGGTGGTGCATTTTCAAGTTAAACGATTATAATTGAGTTTACGATACTTTGAACGACAAAAAACAACCGTAAATTGCTTTACGGCTGTTCATGTCATGGAGTGCTAAACTGAGAATACTAGGATTAGAATGCTAGGTGAGCACCTACGCCCCACATGTTGGCATCAGAGTTTAGGTAGTTATAACCTGCTTCGATACCGAAGTTAGCGGTTGGTTGGAAACCTAGACCTACGCCACCAGCGATTGACGTTTTGTCTGTTTCGCTAGAATATAGGTTGCTGTTGGTTGTTTTGTTTTCAACTTCTGTTTTAGACAGACCCAATTTACCTTTGGCATAGACTGGTGAGTTGTTGAAGTGGTAACGATAAGTACCATACGCACCATAAGTCTTCGCTTTTAGTTCGTACTCATTGCCATTATGGTTATATTTTTCGCTATCAGCACCTTGGTATTCTAGCTCAACACCGACGTTTTGGTCGAAGTTATAACCACCATATACGCCATAAGCAGTCAAGTCACCTTTATGACCACGAGCGTTATCAACGTCAAATTGACCTACTTTTACGCCCACATAAGGCTGACCCACACTATTTGCACCGTAGCTTACAGCAGCAGTGGCACTCATTGCCAATAGTGATGACGCACCAAGAGCTAGTAGGGCTTTGTTTAATGTTTTCATGGTTTCTCTCCAATTATGGTGCAAGCACCGAGTTTGTTTATTATGTCGCCATCTGACGAATTCATCATCAGTGCCGATGTGTGTATAGTAACAAAATATTTCTAAAAAACTGTGCGTATTTGTGGTGTTAAATGTAAAGTTTTGCAAAATTTACCCCCACCCCCTTTTACATTGGATGTCTTTTGCAATATTTTGTTACTTTTATCACAATCCATGCTCAAATATTGCGTTATTTTGCCAAAATTATCCCAAAACTCAGCTTATTTATCCCATTTCACAGCCAAAAATCCCAAAATACCGCCATTTTTTAAAATTTTTTGATAAATTTTAAAAAAATTGCCCAGCCTTTTGACAAAGCACGCCATTAAAACAGTCAAATTTGGGCAAAATCGGCAAGTTTTACATAAATTGTTACAATTTACGCCCATTTTCGCCAGTTTTTTGGTCAATGTTACAGGGCGTGCCTGCCTTTGGTATTTGCAATGAAAAACAGGAAAAATCGCACGTTTTTCAAGGAAAGTTCGCAGTTGATATTGAAATATCGACAAGGATTTTGACTTCGAGCCACAATCCGACCACTTAAATTTAAAAAATTAAGTAAAAACCTTAAAAATTTACACGATTTAAGTGGTCAGATAGCCATTTTTCCTGCAAAAATGGATTGAAATCATCAAATTTTTACCATATCTTATGAGAATGCTATCAACGGTAGGCACGCCCTGATTTTTTAATAAAATTTAGGGTAAATTTTTTGGTAAATTTTAAAAAATAGGCAAATTTATGACAAAATCACTCATCATTTTTGATTTGGATGGCACGCTCATTGACAGTGTGCCTGATTTGGCGGACGGCGTGGATAAAATGCTTGCTCATTTTGACAAGCCCCCTGCTGGCACCGACAACGTGCGAACATGGGTGGGCAACGGCTCCACCAAACTCGTAGAACGGGCATTGGTATGGGCGGGTTTATCACTTGATAATTTGCACCACGCCCATGAGCTGTTTTTGACAGAATATACCACTTGTCAAGGTAAGACAGTAGAGTATGACGGGGTAACAGACGGGCTAAATCGCCTTATCAAACAAGGCTTGACGCTTGCCCTGTGTACCAATAAGCCCGCCCAATTTTTGCCCGACATTTTGGCAAACATGGGCTGGACGGACAAATTCGCCTGCATCATCGGGGGCGACAGTTTGCCCACTAAAAAGCCTGACCCTGCTCCGCTTTTGCATATTTGCACCACGCTTGGCGTGGATAAATCGCAAGCGGTCATGGTGGGCGACTCCAAAAATGACATCACAGCAGGGCAAAATGCAGGGATAACCACGCTCGCCCTAACCTATGGTTATAACTATGGCGAGCCGATTGCGGACAGTCGCCCTGATGGGGTGTTTGATAATTTTGGCGATTTGGTTGCTTTTCTTTTATGACCTAAAAAACACACCCCAAAGACCTTGCTTTGGGGTGTGCTGCGGTTTATTTATCAGACATCTATCAAGCGTTTAGCCTGCCACCACAGGGATTTTACCGATTTTGGCTTGCCAAATTTTTGGGGCGGTGGCGTGTACCGATACACCATTGCTATCTACCGCCACCGTTACGGGCATGTCCTTGACTTCAAATTCATAAATCGCTTCCATGCCAAGCTCAGGGAAAGCAACCACTTTGGCGTTTTTGATGGCTTTTGAGACCAAATATGCCGAACCGCCCACCGCCATGAGATAGACTGCTTTGTTGTCGGCAATGGCTTCACAGGCGATTTTACCACGCTCGGATTTACCAATCATACCCAAAAGACCAGTTTGTTCTAGCATTTGACGGGTAAATTTATCCATACGAGTGGCAGTTGTCGGCCCTGCCGGCCCCACCACTTCATCACGCACAGGGTCCACAGGCCCAACGTAGTAGATGAGCTTGCCCGACAAGTCCACAGGCAAGGTTTCGCCATTATTTAGCATGTCAGTCATGCGTTTGTGAGCGGCATCTCGCCCTGTGTAGATTTTGCCGTTAAGCAGTAGCACATCGCCTGTTTGCCATGTCGCCACTTCTTCTTTGGTTAGGGTGTCCACATTGACACGCTTGCCGCTATCAGGGCTATAAGTAATGTCAGGATACACGTCCATGCTTGGTGGTTCTAGGTTTACCGCCCCTGTACCGTCAAGCTCAAATTCCACATGGCGAGTGGCAGCACAGTTAGGAATCATCGCCACAGGCTTAGACGCTGCGTGCGTTGGGTAGTCTAGGATTTTGACATCAAGCACGGTAGTAAGACCACCCAAGCCCTGAGCCCCAATGCCAAGTGCGTTTACCTTTTCAAAGAGTTCAAGGCGTAGGCTCTCTGTGGTAGATAGCTCTGCTCCGCTTTCGGCTTTGGCTTTTAGCTCATGAATGTCAATGTGGCTCATAAGACTTTCTTTGGCCAAAAGGGTTGCTTTTTCTGGCGTGCCACCAATACCAATACCCAAAATACCCGGGGGACACCAGCCTGCACCCATTTCAGGAATGCTCTTTAACACCCAGTCCACAATGCTGTCAGACGGATTTAGCATGGCAAGTTTGGATTTGTTCTCGCTACCACCCCCTTTGGCAGCACAGGTAACTTCCACCTTGTCGCCTGCCACGATTTCCATGTGAATGACGGCAGGGGTGTTGTCTTTGGTGTTCACTCGTTTGCCCGCAGGGTCGGCAAGTACAGACGCTCGCAGGGTATTATCAGGGTGATTGTAGGCACGGCGAACGCCTTCGTTTACCATATCCGCCACGCTCATATCAGACTCCCAAGTTACGTTCATGCCAACTTTTAGGAACACGGTCGCAATCCCTGTATCTTGGCAAATCGGGCGTTTGCCCTCGGCACACATACGGCTATTTACCAAAATTTGGGTCATGGCATCACGAGCAGCAGGGTTTTCTTCACGCTCTAAGGCTTCGGCTAGGGCTTGGATATAGTCGGTGGGGTGATAGTAGCTGATGTATTGAAATGCATCTGCAATGGACTGGATAAAGTCGTCTTTTTTGATGACAGTCATGTGAGTTCCTTGTGATTGGCTGGCTGTGGCGTGCCTAACTTTAATAACACTTTTGCATTTTTAAACACGTCAGAGATACAACTCTGTTTTTGCATAAAAAATGGCTAAATCTTGTTTTTCATCGTCAAAAGCTCGTTTGATAGAACGACTATCAAACTTCACTTTTTCCTTGAAAAACGTGCGATTTTTCTCATTTTTCATTGCAAATATATAAAGTCAGGCACGCCCCAAAGCTGGCTAGATTTTGCTAAAAAGCGGTGTTATTGTAGCATAGATTATCACTGCTTTAAAATGTTTTTCCCAATTACCGCACAGAGCAATCATACCACACCCCACCAAACAACAACTGTTCAAGATAAGACCCATTTTACAAAGTTCTCATTCTTATATTTAATAGAAAGTTTGACATGACCACTTACTAAAATTAAATTTAATACAGCACAAATTAACAAGACGCACTCACCATTGGTAACATTTTTCTAGACATGATAAAAATTTGATGATTCAATCAATTTTTGCATGGAAAATAGCAAAGGCAGACTCGTCCTAGTTTTAAAGTTTTCAACTATAATTTGACATCAATCGTCTTTTTATTTATCAAAAACACCAACAAACCAAAATCCATGCAATAAAAAAACCAAACCTTAAAAAGGTTTGGTTTTCGTAGAAATAGTGACTATTATGGACGGTCAACCAATTCCACATAAGCCATTGGTGCATTATCGCCATCACGATAACCGCATTTGATGATACGCAAATAACCACCTGGGCGAGTCTTGTAACGTGGTCCTAGCTCATTAAAAAGCTTACCAACGGTTGCCTTGTTACGAGTACGATTAAAAGCAAGACGGCGATTAGCAACGCTGTCTTCTTTTGCCAAAGTGATGAGTGGCTCTGCTACACGACGTAGCTCTTTTGCTTTTACCAACGTGGTTTTGATTAGCTCATGTTCAATCAATGAATTGGTCATGTTTTGGAACATAGCCTTACGATGGCTGCTGGTGCGACCCAGCTTGACTCCGCTATTACGATGTCGCATGGTCAGTATCCTTTAAAATTAACGGCTACGGTAAGAAAAACGGTCATCAACTCGCAAATCGCTTGGTGGCCAGGTCTCTAAACGCATGCCCAACTCCAAACCTTTTGACGCAAGTACGTCTTTGATTTCGGTTAATGATTTCTTACCTAAATTTGGTGTTTTTAGAAGTTCAGTCTCAGAACGTTGCACCAAATCACCGATGTAGTAAATGTTTTCAGCTTTCAAGCAGTTTGCTGAACGAACCGTTAGTTCAAGGTCGTCCACTGGGCGTAATAGCACAGGGTCAATCTCTTCTTTTTCTTTAACTGGCTCAGGGGCTTCCTCGGCTTCTAGATCAACGAATATTGCAATTTGTTGTTGCAAAATCGTAGCAGCCTTACGAATCGCCTCTTCAGGGTCAATCGTACCATTAGTTTCAAGCTCAATGATAAGCTTGTCAAGGTCAGTACGTTGCTCAACACGAGCATTCTCAACATCATAAGCCACACGCAATATAGGGCTAAAACTTGCATCAAGTTTCAAACGTCCAATCGCTTTAGAATTGGCATCTTCACGACGTTGATTGGCAGGCTCATAGCCACGACCTGTCACCACACGCAGACGCATTTTTAAATGTCCACGTTCACTTAACGTACCAAGCACCAATTCAGGATTGGCGATCTCAACATTATGTGGCAGTTCAAGGTCAGCAGCAGTTACAATGCCTGCACCCTTTTTATCCAATGTTAAATAAGCTTCGTTTTGGTCATGTAAAATGATTGCCAAGCCTTTTAGGTTCAAAAGCAAATCTAATACATCTTCTTGCAAACCTTCTAGTGTTGAATATTCATGATCAACGCCTTCAATTTCAGCTTCAATCACGGCAGCACCAGACAACGAAGATAAAAGAATGCGACGAAGAGCATTACCTAGTGTATGCCCAAAGCCACGTTCTAACGGCTCGAGCGTGACCTTAGCAGTCGTTTCATTAACCGTATCTACATTAATTGCAGACGGTGTTAGAAACTCAGTTACATTTGTCATAAGTCACCTCGATTAGTTCGGATTATTTAGAATATAGTTCTACAATCAAGCTTTCGTTAATTTCAGCAGGTAGGTCACTGCGATCTGGAGCAGTTTTAAACATACCTTGTAGTTTGCTGTGGTCAACTTCTAGCCATTCTGGAATGCCGCGTTGAGTCGCAAGCTCTACTGCGTTTTTGATACGAAGTTGTTCTTTTGACTTCTCATGTACAGCAATCACATCACCGTCTTGAACTTGGATTGAAGGAATGTTCACACGAACAAACTCATCACGACCTGCTTTTTTTAGCAGGATTGCACGGTGGCTCACCAACTGACGTGCTTCTGCACGAGTAGCACCAAAGCCCATACGATAAACAACGTTATCCAAACGGCGTTCTAGCATGCCAAGTAGGTTTTCACCAGTAGCGCCACGCATACGAGCAGCTTCTTTATAGTAGTTTGAGAATTGACGCTCAAGCACACCATACATACGTTTTACTTTTTGCTTCTCACGAAGTTGTAGAGCGTATTCAGAGGCTTTATTTTGGCTATTGCCATGCTGACCAGGTACACGACCTGATTTTTTTGTCTTAACGTCGTAAGCTTTTACACCTGATTTTAGTTGCAGGTCAGTACCTTCACGGCGAGACAATTTTAATTTTGGACCAATATAACGGGCCATGAGTTATCTCCTTAAACGCGGCGTTTCTTAGGCGGGCGGCAGCCGTTGTGTGGAATCGGGGTTACATCGCTAATGCTGTTAATTTTATAACCCAATGCACCTAATGCACGAACCGCAGACTCACGACCTGGTCCTGGACCTTTAACCAAGACATCAACGTTTTTAACACCATAGGTTTCTTGTGCTGTTTTACCAGCAACTTCAGCAGCAACCTGTGCGGCAAAAGGCGTTGATTTACGTGAACCACGGAAGCCTTGTCCACCTGAGGTGGCCCAAGCCAATGCATTACCTTGACGATCGGTAATGGTTACAATGGTGTTATTAAAAGACGCATGGATATGGGCGATACCTTCAGATACCGAACGACGTGCCACTTTTTTGCGGCTACGAGTGTCTTTTGCCATCTTTTAGCTTCCTAAATTAGTTACTTTTTAATTGCTTTGCGAGGACCTTTACGGGTACGCGCGTTAGTTTTAGTGCGTTGACCACGAACTGGAAGACCACGGCGGTGACGAAGACCACGGTAGCAACCCAAATCGACCAAACGCTTGATGTTCATTGAAATTTCGCGACGAAGGTCACCTTCAGTAGCGTAATTTGCAACTTCTGCACGAACAGCATCCAGTTGTGAATCATCTAACTGACCAATCTTGGTAGTCTCGCTAATACCTACAGTTGCTAAGATTTTCTTAGCGGTAGTGCGACCAATACCAAAAATGTAAGTTAGCGAAATCACAGCGTGTTTGTTGTCCGGAATGTTTACACCGGCAATACGAGCCATTGATTTCTCTCCGTTAGCACAAATGCTAGGCATTTGCTGTTTTACTCTACTGCTATCCTAGATAACAGCATGGCAAGTAGCGGATAATACAATATCCGCTACAAAATTGCAAGTATTAATTTGTAAAATTAACCTTGACGTTGCTTATGACGTGGCTCTGAACTGCAAATAACCAATACTTTACCTTTACGGCGTACGATTTTGCAACTGCCACAGATTTTTTTAACAGACGCTTGAACTTTCATGTCTACTCCTAATGTCATTTAGACTGGATTAAAGTTTGATCATGGTATTGATGGGTCATCAGATGTGCTTGCACCTGTGCGATGAAGTCCATAAGTACAACCACCATAATCAATAAAGATGCACCACCCAACTGAAAAGGCACGCCAAATGACGTTTGAATCACCATTGGCATTAGGCAAATGATTGCCATATACATCGCACCAATAAACGTTAGGCGATTTAGGACAAAATCCAAATATCGTTTCGTTTGCTGTCCTGGGCGTATGCCAGGAATATAAGCACCACTACGCTTTAAATTCTCTGCCACCTCACCTGGATTAAACATCAATGCTGTATAAAAATAACAGAAAAAGATGATTAGCACGCCAAACAGTAATAGATACAAAGGACTGCCTGGCTGCAAGATGAGTGAGATGTTCTGCATGATATTTTGCAGTGTGGTTGGATTCGCCGAAGAACCTGACCATTGCCCCAAACTTGCAGGCAGCATCAGCAATGAGCTGGCGAAAATTGCTGGAATCACCCCTGCCATATTGAGCTTTAATGGCAAATGTGATTGTTGCTGAGCATAAACTTTACGCCCTTCTTGCTGTTTTTGGGCGTAATTAACAGGCACACGACGTTGGGCACGTTCAATATAAACAATACCAGCCGTCACTGCTAAGCCGAGCAAAGCAAAGATAAGGACAACCATTAAGTTCATGTCCTGACTAAATGCACCTGCAATCATGCCAGGGGCACTTGATATGATACTGGCAAAAATAAGCATGGATATGCCGTTGCCAATGCCACGCTCAGTAATCTGCTCACCAAGCCACATCAAGAACATCGCTCCTGCAACCAATGAAGTTACCGCAGGAATCATAAAAGTCAAGCCAGAACTCAATGTCAAGCCACCAGCAACAAGACCTGCTGACATACCGACCGCTTGCACAAATGCCAAAGCCAGTGTACCTTGTCTGGTGTATTTATTCAAAATACGCCGACCTGATTCGCCTTCTTTTTTTAGGGCATCAAGCGAAGGTATCACCGCCGACATCATCTGCACCACAATGGATGCTGAGATATAAGGCATGATACCCAATGCCATGATGGACATGCGCTCCAAAGCACCACCTGAGAACATGTTAAACATGCCCAAAAAGGTGTTTTGACTGCCATCAAAAAATTGAGCAAGACGAATGGGATTCATGCCTGGCACAGGAATGTGCGAACCCAAACGATAGACAACCAACGCCCCAAGCAAAAATAACATGCGATGCCACAGCTCATCGTACTTACGAATAAAAGCCAATGGATTTAATGGAATGCCTGATTTAGGCGTTGATTTAGACATGGATTACTCCTCGACGCTACCGCCAGCGGCAACGATGGCTTCTTTTGCACCTTTAGTAACTTTTACGCCTTTAAAGGTTAAAGCACGGCTAATCTCGCCTGATAGGATAATACGAGCACGCTTCATGTCACCACGGATAATGTTGGCAGCTTTTAGCGTTTCAAGTGTTACCTCATTGCCTTCAATTTTGTTAAGCTCTGACAAACGCACTTCGGCAGTTGTCAAGGCTAACTGACTGGTAAAACCAAATTTTGGCAAACGGCGATAGATAGGCATTTGACCGCCTTCAAAGCCTGCTGGAATGCTTGAGCCTGAACGTGAAGTTTGACCCTTGATACCACGACCACCAGTCTTACCTAGACCTGAGCCAATACCACGACCACGACGTTGGGCAGTCTTTTTTGCACCCACTGCTGGGGCAAGTTCATTTAAACGAAGACCCATTACGCTTCCTCCACTTTAACCATGTAATGTACACGATTTACCATACCACGAGTAGATGGTGTATCTTCTACTTCTACGGTATGACCGATGCGACGTAGTCCCAAACCTTTTAGGCAGGCTTTATGGCTTGCCAAACGGTGTGAGCTAGACTTAGTTTGAGTAATTTTCATTGTTTTCATAACACTCACCTACTCTTAGCCCAAAATTTCTTCAACAGATTTGCCACGTTTAGCAGCAACTTGCTCTGGTGAAACCATGTCACGCAGACCTTTAAAGGTTGCATAGACCACGTTGGCAGCATTGGTAGAACCATAGCATTTTGCCAATACGTCTTGAACGCCAGCAACTTCTAGCACAGCACGCATTGCACCACCAGCAATAACGCCAGTACCTTCTGATGCAGGTTGCATGTATACTTTTGATGCGCCGTGACGAGCATTAATAGGGTGTTGTAGTGTTGTACCAGCAAGCTCAACAGTAATCATGTTACGCTTAGCAGCTTCTAGTGCTTTTTGGATGGCGGCAGGCACTTCACGAGCCTTACCACGACCAAAACCAACACGACCATTACCATCACCAACCACTGTCAATGCAGTGAAAGAGAAGATACGACCACCTTTTACAACTTTTGCCACACGGTCAACGGCAACCAATTTTTCTACCAAACCGTCAGTTTGTTCAACTTTTGCCATGATTAGAACTCCAATCCGTTTTCACGAGCAGCGTCAGCTAATGCTTTAACACGGCCATGATATTTAAAACCACTACGGTCAAATGCAACCTTAGTGATGCCCGCAGCTTTTGCACGCTCTGCAATCAGTGCACCCACAGCTTTTGCTGCTTCAACATTACCAGTCGCACCTGAGCGAAGGGTTGAGTCAAGGGTTGATGCCTGAGCCAAAACCACACCACCTGTTGGGGCGATGATTTGGGCATAGATGTGACGTGGCGTGCGAGTAACGGTCAAACGGTTAGCACCTAATTGACGGATATGGGCACGGGTTTTTTTTGCTCGGCGAAGACGAGCTGATTTTTTATCCAACATGTTTGCTCACCTTACTTATTTTTTCTTAGCTTCTTTACGAAGAACCACTTCATCGCTATAACGAACACCTTTACCTTTATAAGGCTCTGGCGGACGGAAGCTACGAATCTTAGCTGCTGCTTGACCCAATTTTTGCTTGTCGTTTGATTTTAGAACGATTTCGGTTTGGCTTGGGCTTTCGGCAGTCACACCTTCAGGAAGATTGTAAGCAATCGGGTGAGAGAAACCTAAGTTAAGGTTTACTACGTTACCAGCAACTTGGGCACGGTAACCAACACCGATAAGTTGCAAACGACGTTCAAAACCTTCACTCACACCTTGAACCATGTTGTTCAACAATGCACGCACAGTACCTGTGTGCATCCACGCTTCTTTGGTGTCTTTGACAGGAGCAAGAGTAACCACGTTATCTTCTTGCTTTAGCTCGACCAAATCATGCAGGCGTAAAGACAAAGAACCATTCTTGCCTTTAACTTCAACCTGCTGACCGTTCAAAGTAACGCTGGTACCCGCAGGTAGCGTTACTGGGGCTTTAGCCACACGAGACATAGGAATTTCCTTTAATGATAAAAACAACCATCAATAATTGATGGCAACGAATAATAACCAACTCTCACCATCCAAGATAATTTAAATTGGTTAAAAAAGCAGGGTATTATAACACAAAAAATCCTTAGAGTAAACTAAGGATTTTTATTTTTTATCACTTTAAATAAAATAACAAGTAAAGTGATTAGGCAACCAAAGCGATAACTTCACCGCCAATGCCAGCTGCACGTGCTGCACGGTCGCTCATGATGCCTTTACTGGTAGAAATGATGGCAACACCCAAGCCTTTTTGAACGCTTGGTAGTTCATCTTTACCACGATATTGGCGTAGACCGGGACGGCTATAACGCTTAAGTTCAGCGATAACACCTTTGCCTTGGTAGTATTTTAGTTCAATGTTTAGAACTTTTTTGTTGTTTTCGCCGTCAACAACTTCAGCAGAAGTTAGATAGCCTTCAGCAACCAATAAATCAGCAATTGATTTACGTAGCTTAGAAGCAGGCATTTCTACACTTGGCTTATTTCTTGATTGTGCGTTGCGAATGCGGGTTAGCATATCAGCAACTGGATCTTGCATACTCATTGCGATACTCCTTACCAGCTAGCTTTACGAACGCCAGGTACATCACCTTGCATTACACGCTCACGCAGTTTGTTGCGTGATAGACCAAATTTACGGAAATAGCCGTGTGGACGACCAGTCAAGCCACAGCGATTACGCAAACGAACTGGTGATGAGTTACGTGGCAATGCTTGTAGAGCAAGCATTGCGTCTAAACGCTCTTCATCACTGGCATTCACATCGCTAATGACTGCTTTTAGCTGTGCACGCTTCTCGGCGTACTTAGCAACTGTTTTTTCGCGTTTTAATTCGCGATTAATCATGCTTTTCTTAGCCATAACGTTTACCTTATCTAAATGGGAAACCGAATGCTTTTAGTAATGCACGACCTTGGTCGTCATTAGCAGCAGTCGTTGTGATGGTGATGTCAAGACCACGAATACGGTCAATCTTATCAAAATCAACTTCAGGGAAAACGATTTGTTCTTTGATACCTAGCGAGTAGTTACCACGACCATCGAATGCTTTTGCAGAAAAACCACGGAAGTCACGAATACGAGGAATCGCAATGGCAATTAAGCGGTCTAAGAATTCGTACATTTGGTCGCCACGAAGGGTAACTTTACAGCCAATTGGCCATTCTTCACGAATTTTAAAGCCTGCCACTGATTTGCGTGCTTTGGTAACAACTGGTTTTTGACCAGCGATGACAGTCATGTCTGCCAAGGCACCTTCAAGTAGTTTTTTATCTTGTGCTGCACCACCAACACCCATATTTAGAGTGATTTTGGTGATTTTTGGCACTTGCATGACATTTTCTAAGCCAAGCTCATCTTTGATTTGTTGCTTTAGCTTATCATTGTATAAAGATTTTAATCTTGCCATTACTATATACCCTTAGTATCTTATGCAGTCGCCACTACTTCACCAGTAGAACGATAGATACGGACTTTTTTGCCCTCTTCGTTTACTTGGTAAGCAACACGATCTGCTTTTTGGGTTGCTGCGTTATAAATCGCAACGTTTGAAATGTGTAGAAATGCTTCTTGCTTAACGATGCCACCTTCTTTACCTAGCATTTGGTTAGGTTTTTGGTGTTTGGTTACAATGTTAATGCCTTCAACTTTTACACGGTCTGCTTTAACCGCCAAAATTGTGCCTTGCTTGCCTTTATCTTTGCCAGCAATCACAACCACGGTATCGCCTTTGCGTAACTTTGCCATAGGATAGCCTCTAAAAGTTTACAGTACTTCTGGTGCTAGTGAAACAATTTTCATGAATTGCTCACCACGTAGTTCACGAGTAACAGGTCCAAAAATACGAGTTGCGATAGGGGCTTTGTTATTGTTTAGAATAACTGCCGCATTATCATCAAAACGTAATACAGAACCATCTGGACGACGTACGCCTTTTTTGGTACGTACAACGACCGCATTCATCACGTCGCCTTTTTTAACACGACCACGAGGAATGGCTTCTTTTACTGTTACCTTAATAATATCGCCAACTGATGCATAACGACGATGCGAGCCACCCAGCACTTTAATGCACTGTACACGTCTTGCACCACTGTTATCTGCAACTTCCAGCATTGTTTCAGTCTGAATCATCGCATTACTCCATAAATAATAATACAATAAAAGCCACTCGCTCCAATTTATGCTATTTTGCACAAATTTGGTAGATGAACGCCAATAAAGACGTTCATTATACTAGCAAATGACTTTTAATGCAAATAACTTTAAATTTTTACCGCAGTTTCAACCACGTCCACCAAAGTCCAAGTTTTGGTCTTTGAGATAGGACGTGTTTCTTTGATACGAACGATATCACCTTCTTGACAAACGTTGTTCTCATCATGAGCTTTTAGCTTGGTAGAACGACGAACTTGCTTGCCATACATTGGGTGACGAATTTGGCGTTCAACAAGGACAGTGATAGACTTGTCCATTTTGTTGCTGATAACTTTACCAGTTACAACACCAACTTCTTGAGTTTTATTCTCGCTCATGCCTCACCTCTTTGTTTTTCGTTAAGCAAAGTCAAGATTTTTGCAATCGTGCGACGATTTGCTTTAACTTCGTGAGTATTACCTAGCTGACCGGTTGCCTTTGCCATACGTAGGCGAAATGCGTCAAGTTGCTTTTCGTCAAGCAATGTAGCCAGCTCTTCTACTGATTTTTCACGTAATTCGCTTGTTTTCATTACATTACCGTCCGTTTAACAATGGTGGTTTTGAAAGGAAGCTTAGCGGAAGCCAATGTTAGGGCTTCACGCGCAAGCTCTTCGCTCACACCTTGGATTTCGTATAGCATTTTGCCTGGCTTGATTTCGGCTACCCAGTACTCAACTGGACCTTTACCTTTACCCATACGAACTTCCAATGGTTTTTCGGTAATCGGCTTGTCTGGGAATACACGAATCCAAATTTTACCGCCACGCTTGATGCGACGAGTAATGGTACGACGAGCTGCTTCAATTTGACGAGCAGTCATGCGACCACGACCGATAGATTTTAGACCAATCTCACCAAATGCAACAGTGTTACCACGTTGGGCAAGGCCTGTGTTACGACCTTTGTGCATTTTGCGGAATTTGGTACGTTTTGGTTGTAACATGGCTTACCCCTTGTCTGAATTACGACGGTTGCTGGTACGACCACGGCGTTTTGGTGCGCGAGTCTTCTCTTCTGCAACTGGATTGTAAACGCTGTTCATGCCGTCTAGAATTTCACCACGGAAAATCCAAACTTTCACACCGATAGTACCGTAAGTGGTCTCTGCACGAACTTCTGCATAATCAATGTCAGCACGCAATGTGTGTAGTGGTACACGACCTTCGCGATACCACTCAGTACGAGCAATCTCAGCACCGCCTAGACGACCTGACAGCTCAACTTTGATACCGCCAGCACCAGCACGCATGCTGTTTTGCACGGCACGTTTCATCGCACGACGGAACATCACACGACCTTCAAGCTGTCTGGCAATACCAACAGCAACCAAACGCGCGTCTAGGTCAGGCTGAGTAATCTCTTGGATATTTACCTGAGCAGGAACGCCCATAAGCTTGGTTAGGTCTTTTTGAAGTGCTTCAATGTCAGCACCTTGTTTACCAATAATCACACCAGGACGTGCTGAGTGAATGGTAATCTTAGCGGCACCCGTAGGACGCTCGATGCTGATGTTGCTTACCATGGCTTCTTTTAGCTTATTGCGTAGAAAATCACGCACTTTGAAGTCATTTAGCAAGTATTCTGAATATTGTTTTGGGCTGGCATACCAGTTAGCGTTGTGCTTTTTGATAACGCCCAAACGAATACCAATTGGATGTACTTTTTGACCCATGATTATGCTCCTACTTTAACAGTGATGTGGCAAGTGCGTTTGCTGATACGGTCAGCACGACCCTTGGCACGGGGCATAATACGCTTCAAAGTAATACCTTCATCCACATAAATGGTAGAAACACGCAGTGTGTCAATGTCTAGACCATTGTTGTGTTCAGCGTTTGCAATTGCTGATTGTAGGCATTTTTTAACAAGTTTAGCACCTTTTTTGTTGCTAAATGTCAAAATGTCTAAAGCATGCTCGATTGATTTACCACGAACTTCGTCCGCAACCAATCTTACTTTTTGTGCCGAAATAGCGGCACCACGTAATTTTGCAGTTACTTCCATGGTACACCTTATCTCTTAGATTTCTTGTCAACGCCATGACCACGATATGAACGGGTTGGGGCGAATTCACCAAGTTTATGACCAACCATTTGCTCACTCACGATAACAGGTACATGGGTACGACCGTTGTGAACAGAAATGGTCAAACCGACCATTTGTGGTAGAATCATGGAACGACGAGACCAAGTTTTGATTGGCTTACGGCTGTTTGTTTCTAGGGCGTTTTCCACCTTAGCAAACAGATGTGCGTCAATAAACGGGCCTTTTTTTAACGAACGAGGCATAAAACTCTTCCTTTATTTCTTGGCACGACGGCGACGGATAATCATACTGTCAGTACGCTTGTTAGAACGAGTCTTAAGACCCTTAGCTTTCTGACCCCAAGGACTGGTTGGGTGTTTACCAAAGTTACGTCCTTCACCACCACCGTGTGGGTGATCAATCGGGTTCATTGCCGTACCACGAACGGTAGGACGAACGCCACGCCAGCGCGCTGCACCTGCTTTACCAAGTGATTTTAGGTTATTTTCAGTGTTAGACACTTCACCAATAACCGCACGGCAATTTGCGTGAATACGACGGGTCTCACCCGAACGTAAACGAACAATCACATAAGCACCGTCACGACCAAGCAGTTGAACTGCTGCACCAGCAGAACGTGCAAGTTGTGCACCTTTGCCGATTTTTAGTTCGATGTTGTGAATAACGGTACCCACTGGGATATTTTTAAGTGGCAAGCAGTTACCTGGACGGATAGGAGAACCTTCGCCAGATTGAACCTGATCGCCTACTGCCAATTTTTTAGGTGCGATGATATAACGACGCTCACCGTCTGCATATTTTAGTAGAGCAATGTGTGCAGTACGGTTAGGGTCATATTCAATACGCTCAACAGTTGCAATGATGCCGTCTTTGTTGCGTTTGAAGTCAATTAGACGATAATGTTGCTTGTGACCACCACCGATATGACGGGTAGTGATACGACCGTTGTTATTACGACCACCAGTTTTTGCTTTTGATTCAACAAGCGGTGCATAAGGACGACCTTTATAAAGGTGTGGATGCACAACTTTTTCAACAAAGCGGCGACCTGGTGAGGTTGGTTTTGCTTTTACGATAGGCATGATTATAATCCTTATTCGTTAGTCGCTGTTTCGCCAGTGGCTTCTTCACCAGCACCGATTTGTACGTCTGAACCTGCTTTTAGTGTTACATACGCTTTTTTAACGTCAGAACGCTTGCCAACAACACGGCCAAAACGCTTGGTTTTACCTTTGGTATTTAGCGTGTTTACTTTGACAACTTCAACGCCTTCAAACATAAGCTCAACAGCTTGTTTGATTTCACGCTTGGTTGCACTGCTGTCCACTTTGAAAACTTGAACACCTAGGCTGTCACCCAAACGTTGAGATTTTTCAGAAAAAACAGGGGCTTTTAGTACTTGATATAGTCTTGCGTTACTCATGCTAGTGTCTCCTCAAATTGCTTGGCGGCTTCAACCGTCATGATAACTTTGTCGAAAGAAACCAAGCTAACTGGGTCAACTTCACGAGTACCTAGTACATTCACGTATGGAATGTTGCGAGCTGCCAAGTATAGATTTTCATCAACTTCGTGAGTAACAATCAATGCACGTGGGGCATTTAGCTCGGCAAGTTTAGCAACCAAACCTTTGGTTTTTGGGCTATCAACACTGATAGAGTCCACCAAAACCAAACGCTCTTGGCGTACAAGCTCTGCTAGGATGCATTGCATGGCACCACGATACATTTTGCGGTTTACTTTTTGAGACCAGTCTTGTGGTTTGGCAGCAAATGCACGACCACCACCTACCCAAATTGGTCCACGGATAGAACCCGCACGGGCACGACCAGTACCTTTTTGACGCCATGGTTTTTTACCGCCACCAGATACTTCGCCACGAGTTTTTTGTGCACGAGTACCTTGACGAGCACCAGCTAGGTAAGCAGTTACGACTTGGTGTACTAGGGCTTCATTGAACTCACGACCAAATGTCGTCTCTGATAGTTCAACCGCCGCACCTGTAACAGTTTTTAAATTCACGTTAATCCCCTCAACTAGGCTTTGACTGACGGACGTACGATAACATCGCCACCATTAGCACCAGGCAAGGCACCTTTGATGACCAGTACACCTTTTTCGGTATCAATAGACACAATTTCAAGGCCTTGAACAGTAACACGTTTGTTACCCATTTGACCTGGCATTTTTTTGCCTTTGAATACTTTACCTGGTGTTTGGTTCTGACCGGTAGAACCAAGTACACGATGCGACACAGAGTTACCGTGTGTTGCGTCCTGAGTGCGGAAATTATGACGTTTTACGCCACCTTGGAAGCCTTTACCCTTAGACTGACCAGTGACATCAACCAACTGACCAACTTCAAATAAATCCACCAAAATATCGCCGCCAACTTCACGACCTTCAAGTTCGCTTGCGTCAGCTCTAAATTCCCAAACACCACGACCAGCGGCAACGCCAGCTTTTGCGAAGTGTCCTTTTTGTGCAGCAGTTACACGGCTTTCACGACGCTCACCTGTGGTGACTTGAATTGCGTCATAACCGTCAGTGTCTACTGTCTTGATTTGTGAGATACGGTTTGCGTTAACCTCAACCACTGTTACAGGAATAGATGCACCTGCCTCAGTGAAGATTCGGGTCATACCACGCTTAATACCGACTAAACCAATCGCCATTTTAGACCTCTTACTTATAATCGTTTATATTAAACCAGTTGTTCTTAGCCTAGGGCGATTTGAACATCAACACCGGCCGCCAAATCTAACTTCATCAATGCGTCTACTGTTTTGTCAGTAGGTTGAACGATGTCAATCATGCGTTTGTGGGTGCGAATTTCATACTGGTCACGAGCGTCTTTGTTGACGTGTGGTGATGTCAATACGTTGAACCGCTCAATACGAGTCGGCAAGGGAACAGGACCACAAACTTGTGCACCTGTACGCTTTGCGGTATCGACAATCTCTTGTGCCGACTGGTCAATCAGACGATGGTCGAAAGATTTTAGTCGGATACGGATTCTCTGGTTAGCCATGCCAACAAGCTCCTAAATTAAGTGCTTTATAAAACTTCCATCGCTTGGATTTCAGTCATGTTATTTTGATTAAATTTTGTCCTAGAACCGCTTTGGACAAAATAATACAATCCCTGTCCGCCAGACATGAATGTTGGCAACAGAGCTGTTGTTTATAGTGCCAAAATCGATGCTTCGGCTGTGGCGTTGATTCGCTTTGGGGCAAGCCCTACTCACTACTTGTAATATATCCGAAGATAATCACTCATCTAAGCCAAATGTAGTCAAAAACAGACTTTTGCTTAAATGCAACGCTAAACAAGAAAAGTGTGCGTATTATACACGAAAAATCAGATAAAGCAAGAGCCATGCTTTATTTTTGGATAAAAAAGTGGCTAAATTTGCCTGTCTTTGCCTTAAAATTCATCAAATTTACAAAATGTTACAATTTTAATAAATTGATTGATTTTTAGGCAGATTTATTGGCAAAAAACCATTTTTACTCCACCAAAATCGCATATTGCTCTTGATGATAAGATGTATTTATGGATAGATGAATGGATGTATTTGTTAATTTTTGTAAATTTGATAAATCCTGATGTGATGACAAATAGTCCGCCACCAGCTGACTGACCTTTATCGTCACGTTGGGTTTTTTAAAAGAAGTGCTGTTTGCCAACTGACCCATGAGTGACCTTAGAATCTCAAATGCCACCGTCTGCACGCTTTTGATTTTGCCCGTGCCATGACAGGCAGGGCAAGGCTCACACAGCTCATCAGATAGACTGGGACGGGTGCGTTTGCGAGTCATCTCAACCAAGCCCAACTCGCTGATTTGGGTGATGTTGGTCGTGGCAGGGTCGGCTTTTAATGCATGGGCGAGCATGTCTAGCACTGCTTGTTGATGGGCGGATTTGTCCATGTCGATAAAATCTAGAATGATAATACCGCCAATGTTACGCACTTTTAACTCACGAGCGATGGCGGTCACCGCTTCTTTGTTGGTCTCATACACCACGTCCACGCCTGCCCTGCCCTGCCCCACATACGAGCCTGTATTGACATCGATGGTCGTCATCGCTTCGGTATACTCAATGATGAGATAACCACCCGATGGCAACGGGCAATGCCGTGACAAGGCGTGTGTCAGCTGAGTCTCAATGTCAGGCTTAGGCGAGCGACACTCATCAGGCACAGACTGGGCAAACAGTGGGGTCGGCTTATCATGATGATAAATGGCAGATGTGATGGACGGCATGAGCATGCAACTGGCATGCCGTACTCGCTCATAAGTCGCCCTATCGTCAATCCACACGCTTTGGATGTCGTCAGTGATGATGTCACGCAAGGCACGCTCGGCCAAAGGTAGCTCTTGGTAGAGTAAGGCATGCTTGGCTTTGTGCAGGCTCGCCTGTGTGCGTGCTTGGCTAATATCCACCCACAATGCACCCAGATGGTCAAGCTCTGCCTGCATACGCTCGCCCATGTCTGCCAATGTCTCATCACCGCCAAGTGCCTGCTCACACGCACTACGAGCGATGAGCCCACCTGCGTGCGATGATTGGCTAAGCAAGGTTGTCAAATGGGCTTTTAGCTTGGTGCGATAAGCCTTGGTACCGATACGAGTGGATACACCGACCGACTGTGGCGACGTGGGCAGATAGACCAAATATCGCCCTGCCAATGCGATGTGCATGGTCACACGCACCCCTTTGGTGCCAAACTCATCTTTGGTGACTTGGATGACAACTCGCTCGCCAACTTTGGGTAGGAGCTTGGGCAAAAGTTTGGGGTCAAGTTTGGGCTTGGCAGGCTTAGGCTTGGGTCTAGGCTGGGACTGCGTGGGGCTTTTATCTCCTACCTGATGAGCCATGGGCAATGTCGTGATGGGTGTGGGCGTGGCAACATCATCTTGGGATGACGGGCGAGTCGGTAGCATGATGTCGCTTTGGTGCAAAAATGCCGAACGCTCACGCCCGATGTCAATAAATACCGACCCCATGGCAGGCAGTACCCGCACCACCGTCCCCAAATAGACATCTCCCACCAAACTACGTGCCTGTACCCGCTCAATAAACACTTCATCAAGCCTGCCGTCATCAACGATGACAAGGCGAGTCTCAAAGGGCGTGGCGTTGATTAGGGCGTGTTTTGACATAAAGATGGTGTGGGATTGGATGATTTGGTTTGTGGATTGAATAACAACTTATTGAGTTAATAACTATTTTTGGATTGTAGGGGCAAATTGCAATTTGCCCTTGATGAATCAATCACTGATTGAAAGCTGATTGGGCAAATTAGAAGTCAATCGCTTGGCTATGATAATGGGCTAATTTTATCATCATTTAATACGCCATCACTCCGCCAATATTTGCATACAGTCATCAATCAGCTCTGCCGTCTGGGCAAGGGGCAAGCCCACCACGTTGGTATAACCGCCATTGATAGACCGCACCCACGCCATTGCTCCGCCTTGAATGGCATACGCCCCTGCTTTGTCGGCAGGTTCGCCCGTTGCCCAGTATCGCTCTTTTTGGTGGGCGGTGAGTTTGATGAAGGTGACTTGGGTGGTGACTTTGATGATTTTTTGAAAAATGACTTGCCTATCTTTGACAGTGCTGGCACACACCGCCGTCCAAATCTCGTGTGTACCACCTGATAATTTGTCCCACATGGCAAAAGCATGAGCCTTATCGGCAGGTTTGGTTAAAATCTCATCATCTGCCACACCAATGGTATCTGCCGTGATAACAATCGCCGATGACACATCCGCACACGCTTTGTCCGCTTTGGTCTTCACCATACGCATGATATAGTCGTGGGGATTTTCGTGGGAATAAAAACGCTCGTCAATCTGGACTGACTTGACTGTAAAGGGAATATGCAACTGTGTCAATAACTCATGCCGTCTGGGCGATGTGGACGCTAGGATAAGGGGTATCATCAATAGGCTCGCTCTTTTAATTGGCGGTTTATCCAATATAGCGGATACCACATCACAGGAAACAGCACAACACTACTCATGAGCGACCCCATGCCTGTCCACACAAACTGAGCATGAGAAAATGCCTGTAATATCCACAGCGACACCTGATAGACACTTAGGGCAATCGCCCCCAATACCCACGCCTGCGACAGGGCAAGCTCTTTGGCATACAGCAGTAACACCCGTATGACAAACGCCATAAGCACCGCACTAAATGCCTGATGCCCCAAATGCGTACCCAACAACAAATCCGAGACCAGTCCCACCAAAAACACCACCCACACCCCCATCATGGGCGAGCGATACATCACCCAAAAGGCAAGCACCATCGCCAAAAACATGGGGCGAACGCTTGCCATGTCATGCCCCAAAGGGTAGACATTGAGCATGGATGCCACCACGAAGCTGATGATGATACCGATGACTAAAAAGGGTTTTGAGTTCATAAGTGGGTTTTATGAGTCCTATATGGCGTGATTTAGCTGTTCTTTTTTGGGGCAGGGCTATCTTTGGGCTGTAAAATCAGCACATAACTGCTGTTTAGAAAATCAGCGGCAGGATTGACACGAATGTCGGCAAAATTATCGGTGCGAGTGGTGTCAATGTCTGAGACTTCTCCCACTTTATAACCCGCAGGAAAACGCTCACCAAGCCCTGACGAGATAAGCTCATCGCCCACTTTGACGTCAGCGGTCTTAAAGATATAATCTAGGCTTAGACTATCAGGCTTGCCCCCACCTGAGACCATCGCACGCTGTCCTGTGCGTGCCACCACGACCGCCACCGACTGCTGTTCATCGGTAATGAGTAGCAAGCGAGATGTATTTGGGTAGGCGTTTAGCACCTGTCCGATGATGCCATGCTCATCGATGACTGTCTGCCCGATTTGCACGCCATCATTGGTGCCTTTGTTAAGCACCACCACTTGCTTTAAGGGGTTGGAATCCGTGCCGATAATGCGTGCCAGCAGTAGATGATGTTCGCTGGACTGCGTGGTGCTGAGTACGCCTTTTAGGCGGGCGTTTTGGGCAAGTAGATAATCTTGGGTTTGGAGTTTGGCACGGGCTTGGAGCAGCTCGGTTTGCAAGCGGATATTCTCACGACGCAAGGCTTCTTTGGTATGGACGGCATGACTGGCATATTCCATGGCATAAGACGGCCCTAGGGACGCTTGATAAATGGGTTGCATGGATGCATGGCTTAGGCGGCGAATACCATCAAACCACTGGGGGTTTTTGCTGTCAAGCAACATAAAAATCAAGGCAAGCACCAAAAACGCAACCGTCATGCGTGCAAATACAGGTTTTTGTGAAAATATACTTGGGAGCATTGCCAGACCTTTTTATGTACTTATGAATATTCACAAGCCCAAAACACAAAAAGCGGTGCGTGAACACCGCTCATGATTTCATGGATTTAGACAAAAATCATCGAGAGCGACTTATCATGGATAAAGTCAAGTGCCTTACCACCGCCACGAGACACGCAGGTCAATGGGTCTTCGGCGACAAACACAGGCAGTCCTGTCTCTTTGGAGATGAGCTTATCTAGGTTACGCAGTAACGCCCCACCCCCTGTCAGTACCACGCCATGCTCGGCGATGTCCGATGACAGCTCTGGCGGGGTCTGCTCCAAGGCAAGTTTGACCGCATCGACAATACCCGAGACAGGCTCAGCAAGTGCTTCTTGGATTTCTTTGGAATTGACGGTAAAGGTCTTTGGCACGCCTTCTGCCATCGAGCGTCCACGCACTTCGACTTCTAGGTTCTCTTTGTCATCAAAAACCGCCGTACCCACTTCTTTTTTGATACGCTCAGCGGTCGTCTCACCGATAAAACAGCCGTGGGTCTTTTTGACGTGATTGATGATGGCATCATCAAATTTATCACCACCGATGGTAATAGAATCTGAATACACACAGCCCGACAGCGAAATCACAGCAATCTCGGTCGTGCCACCGCCGATGTCCACCACCATCGAACCACTGGCTTCATGTACAGGCAGACCCGCTCCAATCGCTGCTGCCATCGGCTCTTCTAGGATATGCACGCTGTTCGCCCCTGCCGAACGCACCGCTTCTTCGATGGCACGTCGCTCCACCAGCGTGGATTTGCATGGCACACACACGACCACATTCGGGTCTGCCAAAAAGCGTTTGACCTTAACCTTTTTAATAAAGTGCTTTAACATCTGCTGGGTGACTTCAAAGTCAGCAATCACGCCATCTTTTAGGGGGCGAATGGCGGTGATGTTATCAGGGGTACGCCCAAGCATCTGCTTGGCATCGATACCTACCGCCGCCACCGTTGGGTTTTGGGTGCGGTTAGAACGCAGTGCCACCACCGTTGGCTCATCAAGCACAATGCCCTTACCAGGGGCATAAATCAAGGTGTTGGCAGTACCCAAGTCAATGGCAATGTTGGTCGATAAAAATCCCAGCAGGTTCATAACGCATGATTCCAAAAAATAAGAGTGGCAAGGCATCGCTCATCTTAATCCATGAGCAAAAATATGATTAAAAATTAGCCAAATGCCAAATAGTTAAAAATTGTGGTAAATTATACCGATTTACGACAAAAAAATCATGATGATTTATGAAAAATTTTGCCTAATTTGCAAGAAATTTTTGCAAAACGGGTTAAATTTGCCGATTTTTAACCAAAGTTACTAAATTTTACCAAAAATTAAGATAAACGTAAGAATATACCTGAGTAAATTTTAACCGACTTATTTAGGGCGTGCCTACCATTGATAACATTTTATAAAATAAGATGAAAGTTTGATAATTTCAACCAATTTTTGCATGGCAAATGGCTCAATCTTGTTTTTCGTCGTCAAAAACTTGTCTGACAGAAGACTCACAGCCTTTGTTTTTTCCTTGAAAAACGTGCGATTTTTCTCATTTTTCATTGCAAATACCAAAGGCAGGCACGCCCTACTTAAATTTTAGTTTTTTGAAATCATTAACTTTATGGTAAAATTAGCCAGTCTATTCGCTTTTATCAAACATTAACATTTTAACTGTTATTTTAGGAAAATTTATGACAATCACCGCCCAAGATGTGCAAAATTGTGCCAACTTATCTCGTCTTGCCATTGACGACACCACCGCCCAAAGCTACGCTGGTAGTCTTGACAAAATCCTTGCGATGATGAATGTCTTGTCCGATGTCAATACCGATGATATTAAGCCCCTTGCCAACATTCATGAAGCCTGTACCGAGTTGCGTGCCGATGTCGCCAATACCGACATTGACCGAGACGGCTTTCAGACGGTCGCCCCTGCGGTACAAGACGGTTTATATCTTGTGCCACAGGTGATTGAGTGATTAAAGGACGCATCATGAAATCATGGGCAAGTGCCTTATCGGGCTTAATCTTACCGTTATTGGTCATGACTGCAGTCGTGCCAACCGCTCATGCTGATACCATCACAAACGTGCAACAAGCCCCTTTTGTGCAGAACGCCCACGCCATTAAACAAGCACTTTGGCAGGGCAATTATCATGCCATCACGCCCCACATTCACCCCAAAAAAGGCGTGCGTTTTAGTATGTATGCCCACATTGACCCAACGACAGATAAGGTATTTAGCCGAAGTGATTTTCATCACTACCTAAAACGCTCTCGGATAAAATTCACATGGGGAGAGCAAGACGGCAAAGGCGATTTACTCATCACCACCTTGCCTGATTATTTGACCAATTGGGTAGTGCGTGATGTCTCGCTTGATTTTGACAGCGTTGCCATCAATGAGTTTTATCATGGGGGCAATAGCCTAAATAATCTAAAACAGATATATCACAAGCATGATTTTGTGGAATTTGGCTTTAAAGGCTCTAAACGTTGGGGTTATCTTGATTGGCGAGTGTTAAGATTGGTTTTTGAACATCATCAAGGTCGCCCTTATTTAGTTGCCATCATCACAGACGAATGGACAATTTAAACTTTCACTTTTAACAAAGGCATTTTATGACAGACCTACACCACCTATCCGTCCATGAATTAGCAGACGGCTTAAAAAACAAACAATTTAGCAGTCAAGAACTGGTCAAACATTTTGCCAGTCGCATTGACAGCCTAGACGGGCAAATCAACAGCTTTATCACCAAAGATTTTGACAACGCCCTAAAACACGCCGAACTTGCCGACAAACTGCGTGCCGAAGGCGACACTCGCCCCCTGCTTGGCGTGCCAATGGCTCACAAAGACAACCTATGCACCCAAGGCGTGCTGACATCGGCAGGCTCAAAAATCCTATCCAACTTCGTCTCGCCTTATAACGCAACCGTGGTAGAAAACATCGCCAACGCTGGCTTTGTCAGCCTAGGCAAGCTCAACATGGACGAATTTGCCATGGGGTCAGACAACGAAAGCTCCTACTTTGGAGCAGTGCACAACCCTTGGGATACCGCTCGCGTACCAGGGGGTTCGTCTGGTGGGTCAGCAGCAGCGGTGGCAAGCGGTTTTGTGCCTGTGGCAACAGGCTCGGACACGGGCGGTTCTATTCGCCAGCCAGCGAGCTTTTGTGGTATCACAGGCATTAAGCCCACCTATGGGCGTGTGTCTCGCTACGGTATGATTGCTTATGCGTCAAGCCTTGACCAAGCAGGCACATTTGGTAAATCCGCCCTAGACTGTGCCTACCTACTCGCCCCGATGACAGGACACGACCCCAAGGACGCAACGTCTATCAACCGCCCCACCGAAGATTATGTGGCGGACATTTTGGCAACCAACACAGACAGCAAACCCCTAGCAGGCAAAAAAATCGGCGTGGCGAAGGCGTATTTTGGGGCAGGTCTTGACAGCGACGTAGAAAAATCCATTCGCACCGCCCTAGCCAAATACGAAGAGCTAGGGGCTCAGATTGTAGAAGTGGACATCACCGACCCTGCCGTAACGCTTGCTACCTACTATCTGCTCGCCCCTGCCGAAGCCAGCTCAAACCTGTCTCGTTATGACGGTGTGCGTTTTGGCTATCGCTGTGAAAATCCCAAAGATTTGCACGACTTATACACCCGTTCACGTTCCGAAGGCTTTGGGGCAGAAGTGCAACGCCGTATCATCATGGGAACATACGCCCTATCGGCAGGGTATTTTGACGCTTATTATACCAAAGCCCAAAAGGTTCGCCGTCTCATCGTGGACGACTTTAAAAAGGCGTTTGAAAAATGCGACATCATCGCAAGCCCCACCGCCCCAACCCCTGCCTATAAATTGGGCGAAAGCCTTGACCCTGCCAGCATTTATTTGCTTGACGTATATACCATTGGCGTAAACTTGGCAGGTCTGCCCGCCCTATCGCACCCTGTGGGACAAGCGAACGGCTTGCCTGTGGGCTTGCAACTCATTGGCAAACATTGGGCGGAAAGCGAGCTGTTAAAAACCGCTCACATTTACCAAAGCCATACCGATTTTCATCAGGCAAAGGCGGATTTGGTGAAGTGATTTTTGGATTGG
The DNA here is from genome assembly GCF_015223095.1 of Moraxella sp. K127. Taxonomy (NCBI): domain Bacteria; kingdom Pseudomonadati; phylum Pseudomonadota; class Gammaproteobacteria; order Moraxellales; family Moraxellaceae; genus Moraxella; species Moraxella sp. K127. The sequence goes on from NZ_JADFBZ010000006.1 coordinate 29,496, forward strand.
GGTGAATGATAAACTTATCCCAAACAATAATAAATTTATCCCAAACAATAAAAGGAGATAATGATGCAACGCCGTCATTTTTTACAAAAAACCTTATTGGCACTACCTATTATTTTTTCTGGCAATTTATTAACTGGATGTAAAACGAATTTATCTGATGATTATTTGCCCGATGATAAGATAACAAACAATCCAAATTTATTACAAAATAAATTAAAAGAGATATTGCCAATTTGGGAAAATAAATTTAATGCCAAAATTGGTATGACGATTATTGCTGACAATGGTGAACTATCCAGTCATCGTGGTAATGAATATTTTCCTGTTAATAGTACCATTAAAGCCTTTATTGCAAGTCATATATTATTACTTGTAGATAAAGAAAAATTGGATTTAAACGAAAAAATCATCATTAAAGAAAGCGATTTGATAGAATATTCTCCTGTCTGTAAAAAATACTTTGATGAGAATAAACCAATTTCTATTAGTGAATTGTGCGAAGCTACCATAACACTGAGTGATAATGGTTCTGCTAATATCTTGTTGGATAAAATTGGGGGTTTGACTGCATTCAATCAATTTTTGAAAGAGATTGGGGCGGATATGGTGCTGGCAAATAATGAGCCTTTATTAAATCGCTCACATTATGGTGAAACCAGTGATACCGCAAAACCAATTCCTTACACAAAAAGCCTAAAAGCACTGATTGTAGGCAATATCCTATCCAATCAAAGCAAAGAACAGTTGATAACTTGGCTTATCAATGATAAAGTTGCTGATAATTTATTGAGAAAATATTTACCAAAAAATTGGCGAATTGGCGACAAAACAGGCACAGGTAGTGAATCAAAAAATATCATTGCTGTGATTTGGAATGAAAATAATAAACCTTATTTTATCAGCCTATTTATCACCCAGCCCCATGATGGTAAATCCCTTGATTTTAAAAATCAAAAAGATGAAATAATGGCACAAATTGGTAAAGAAATTTATCCATTTTTATAATCCATTAAATTTTTATAGTGAATAGAAAAATTTATGACCCAACAAGCCCCCCTAATTGACGGCTATGAAGTCGTGATTGGCATTGAAATCCATTGCCAATTAAACACCGACAGCAAAATTTTTTCAAACGCCCCCACCGCCTTTGGGCAAGAGCCAAACACCCAAGCCACCATTGTGGATTTGGGCTTTCCAGGGGCATTGCCTGTACTCAATGAAGGCGTGATTGAACGTGCCTTAAAATTTGGCATGGGTGTCAATGCCGAGCTTGGCACTTACAACACCTTTGACCGCAAAAACTACTTCTACCCCGACCTACCCAAAGGCTATCAAATCACGCAAATGGCAAACCCCATTGTCGGACGTGGCTACATTGACATCCTTGTAAACGCAGGGCAAAAGGACGAATACACCAAACGTATCGGCATCACACGAGCCCACCTAGAAGAAGATGCAGGCAAATCGGTGCATGACGCTGTGCCACAGATGACGGGCGTGGATTTGAACCGTGCTGGCACGCCACTCATTGAAATCGTCTCCGAGCCTGACATGCGTTCGGTGGGCGAAGCGGTTGCTTATGTCAAGACCATTCACGAGCTGGTTACATGGCTTGGTATCTCGGACGCTATCATGGCAGAAGGCTCGTTCCGTGCGGACATCAACGTGTCGGTACACAAGCCAAACACGCCCTTTGGTACTCGCTGTGAGCTTAAAAACCTAAACTCATTTCGCTTTATTGAGCGTGCCATTAAATCCGAGATTGAACGGCAAATTGACGTAATTGAGGACGGCGGTAAAGTTGTGCAAGCCACACGCCTATACGACCCCGAAAAAGACGAAACCCGTGCCATGCGTACTAAAGAAGAAGCCAACGATTACCGCTACTTCCCCGACCCCGACCTGTTGCCTGTCGTTATCTCTGATGAAACGCTTGCCAAAGTGCGTGCCGATATGCCAGAACTCCCAAGCGTGCGTAAAGAGCGATTTGCCAGTGAGTTTGGCTTGACCGCTTATGATGCTAACGTGCTAAATGGTAGCCGTGAGCTGTCGGATTATTTCTTGCAAGTTGTTGAACTCATTGGCAAAAATAACGCCAAAATCGGAGCAAACTGGGTCATGGGCGAGCTGTCAGGTTCACTCAATAAAAACGAGCTGACCATTGACAAATCGCCAATCTCTGCCGAACGCTTGGCAGGGCTGATTGTGCGAATTTTGGATGATACCATCAGCGGTAAAATCGCCAAAGAGGTGTTTGGTCATCTGTGGGAGTCTGACAAAAGTGCTGATGAAATTATCAGCGAGCATGGACTAAAACAAGAGACCGACACAGGAGCAATTCAAGCCATCATCGCCGATGTGCTTGCCAATAACCAAACCATGGTGGATGAATACAAAGGCGGAAAAGAAAAAGCCTTTAATGGACTGGTCGGACAAGTGATGAAAGCAAGCCGTGGCAAGGCAAACCCCGCTCAGGTCAATGCATTGTTAAAACAGATGATTAGCTAAGCACACGACTGTTTTATCTTAAAAAGCCAAGTCCTTATAAAACCCAACCTTGTATGTTGGGTTTTGTTAATTTATGTCCCAATCTGTCCATGCCCAAACACCACCCATTTTTGATTTAAAATGGATAATTGATTGCCATGCTTGAAAATTAAATGATAATGATGTATATTATCGTCTTTTACATTTTGACAAACTTTTTAACAAATTCTGCCTGCTTTTGTGATGATTGGTAATAAAAGCAGGCACAATGTGATGGCGTTTGCCATTGTTAAATTGTTAAATTGTTAAAATGATTAACACAGTCAGCAAAAGCAATGACAATAGGTAACACTCATGAACCAAATCTTTCATTTAACGACACAAACCAAACATAAAAATCATGCTAAAAAGGTACTAAAACTTAGCATGCTGTCCTTGTGTTTGCTACACATCACCCAAACCGCCATGGCAGATGATGACCCCAAAGCTGCAAAGACAACCGATTTTTCTGTCATCTTAGATGAGGTTGTCGTAACAGCAACCCACGGCACCAAAAAAACCCAAAAACCCTTTACCAAAGCATCAGCCACCAGCGTGCGAGAAAATGTATTTAATGCCAGTGAGAATGTTGATGCCATTGTGCGCAGTATGCCAGGGGCGTTCACTCAGCAGGATAAATCCTCTGGGCTGGTATCATTAAATGTACGAGGCGATAGCGGATTTGGGCGTGCCAACAGCATGGTTGATGGTGTAACCCAAACCTTTTACAGCACCTCAACCGATGCTGGGCGTGGGGGTGGTACCTCACAGTTTGGTGCGGTGATTGACCAAAATTTCATTGCAGGCGTTGAATTAAACAAAGGCAGTTTTAATGGTAAAGGTGGTCTAAATACCTTAACAGGTTCGGCCAATTTTCGTACGCTAAATGCTGATGATGTGATTAAAGATGACAAAAATTTTGGCGTCATTGCCAAGGGTTTGACAGGTAAAAATGTGACGGATAAAAATTTTATGCTGGCAGCTGGCGGACGTGGGTGGCTTGATAATGGCAGTATCAGTGCTTTATATGCTTATAGCCACAAAGACATTAGCCAAAATTATAAAGTTGGCGGTGGTGGGACACACATTGGCAATGTTGGTGATGATTTGCTACTTAGTAAACAAAAACAAGTTTTTGCCAAAGAGCATGCACTCACTTACGATGAAGCCAGCCAGTCTTGGCAAAAAGATTTGACCAAATTAGATGAAGAAACAGGCAAGCCTTTATGGGACAGAAAATATCGATTTGGCGGTAAGTGCTATGGGCTGGGCTGTATTGATACAAAAGAAAAATTTGATGAATATGTTGCTGACAAACAGAAACAATGGCAAGAGCATGGTGCAAAAGAGTACAGCATCGCCCCCATTGATATCACCGCCTTAAACCAAACCTCAAAAAGCCATTTGGCAAAAATTAACTATAACAATGACACCAGCGATGTTGGTCTACAACTGCGTAAAATGGACACCACGATAGGCAGTCGCCGTATCAGCAATGATAATTATCAGCTTGATGTTGCTTACAATCCAAATGAGATCATTGATTTAAAAGTGTTGGCAGCCCATAATGTGGGCGTACAAAAATACCCCAAAGGTTCAACTTTTACAGGCTGGAAATTGGATAAAGATTTTGAAGCCAAAAACACTGCCAATCTTTTTGACCTGAACAACACTCACACCTTTAATTTGCCAAAGCAAATGGATTTGACCACAACCATTGGGCTTAACATATTGCATAATGAATATTCAAAAAATCGCTTCCCAGATGAGCTTGGGCTATTTTATACCAATGATTTATTATGTGGCGGCGGTTATGATGCCTGTGGTGGTCGTTTTCAGGGGACAAGCAGCACATTGCCAAAAAAATCGGTGATTGTACAGCCCTCAGGCAAACAGCGTTTTCATTCTATTTATTTGGACACATCATTACAAAAAGACAAATATCAGTTAGATTATAGCGTTAATGCCAGTCAGTATCATTTTAGTGGTGAGCATGCCAGTTATTATAGTAGCCAAAAAGAGTTTAAAGATAAGTTTGGTGAAGATTCGCAAATTTATAAACAGCACTGCTCGCCAAGTTGTGATGTGTATGAGCCTTTGGTAACCACTTCTGGTAAAAAACACGCCATCAACCATTCTGTTACTTTAAGTGCCAAATATGACACAGGTTTTATGCCTTTTGTCAGCTTTGCACGCACGCACAGAATGCCCAACATTCAAGAAATGTTCTTTTCTCAAATTGGTGATGTTGGTGTCAATACCGCATTAAAACCAGAACAAGCCAATACATATCAGTTGGGTTTTAATGTTTTTAAGCACAATCTATTGACAGACAACGATACTTTGGGGCTAAAAGTATTGGGTTATGAAAGCCGTATCAACAATTACATTCATAATGTTTATGGCAAATGGTATGACACAAAAAATCCACCCAGTTGGGTTGCCAGTGGTGCATTAAAAGGCAATACCATACAACATCGCAACTGGCAAATGCCTGTGCATAAACAGGGCTTAGAGCTTGAAATAAACTATGATGCTGGGCGATATTTTACCAATTTGTCTTATGCCAGACAAAAGACCGACCAGCCAACCAATTATAGCGATGCCAGCGAGTCCCCACTAAATAGCTCAAAAGAAGACCAATTAACCCAAGGCTATGGGCTAAGCAAAGTGTCAATGTTGCCCAAAGATTATGGACGATTTGAGTTTGGTGTGCGTGCATTTGATAATAAACTCACCGTGGGCAGTATGGTGCGTTATTATGGACAAAGCCCACGAGCGACCATTGAACCCAGATACATTGATGGCACGCATGGCGGTAATACATCGCACTCAGATGATAAAGGCGCCCATGTCATCAAACAAATTGAGATGCTAAAAAGACAACCTTTGGTGCATGATTTTTATGTTGCTTATGAGCCGATGAAAGATTTGGTGATGCGTCTTGATGTGCAAAATGCGTTTGATAAACTTTATCTTGACCCCTTAGATGCCAACAATGATGCCGCCACTCAGCGTTATTATCATTCATATTATAATGATGCAGATGAAGGTGCACCTTGTGCAGCGGGGCAGTTGTGTAAGCCTGATGCAAAATACGGCGGTACTACTCGCTCGGTATTGACCAATTTTGCCAAAGGGCGTTCTTTATTATTTTCAATGACTTATAAGTGGTAGTTGTTTGATTGATGAGTAAGCTTAAATAATTGGTGTTAATTGCTTTTGTGTGATATAACAAAGCAATTAACATAAAACAAAAATGACGACTCAAAGCCGTCATTTTTGTTTTATTTTAGCTTAGCACGATATTTGACAACACTTGTAGCGCCAATACCAATGTCCTCCAATGTCCATCTTAGGGCTTTATAGTCAGACAAGGGCAATTCTTGAACTTGTCCACCAATATTAGCACGAATCGGTGAACGAATAAAACGGCTGCCATCAATGGTTGCATGGGGGAATTTGGGATGAATGCCACCAACCAACACCAAACCATCAGCGATGCTTAGGGTAACCTCCATTGAACGCACACGCTCTGGGCTGTTGTTGGTGAATAGACCTTGATACTCTAAGGTATCGCCTGATTTGACAGTAGTGTCAGCATTGATGGGCGTGAGCGTCTCTTGACCGTTGATATTTTGCACGACAAACGCATTAACCACGCTCCAAATGCCTGCTGATGAGCCTTGTTGGGGGGTTTGGGGGGGGACTGACCGTCATGGGCGTAACGGTAGGAGTGGGGCTTTGACCCAGTGGATTTTGGATGAAGATACTTTGTGGAGCGACTGCTGCCATTTTGCCTGTCATTGAGACATTTGATTTGGCTTGGGGGTTGGCAGTCTTATCGCACGGACGAGCAAGAGACACGCCTGCACGAGTTTTTGACGACCCACCAAAACCCTGTCGTCATCGAGATTGGGGCAGGGACGGCAATACCAACCGTAAGGCGGTTTGGCGATGGCTTTGCCCCACGCCTGATTCGTATTAACCTGCGAGAGCCTACCACGCCCCAAGGCGGTATTGAGCTTGGTATGACGGGCATGAATGGATTAGATGAGATTTGGCGGGCGTTGTGTGAGTGACTGGTGCAATAGACAATGACTGATGGGTAATAATGACAACAAAGGCGTTTCTACACACCTTTGTTATTCATGGCTTGCCTTACTTGCCTTTATCAAAAACGCTTTTCGTCCATACCACCTTCAAAGATTTGAAACGCCGAGTTTGCCCCCGTGCTGACCTGTTTGCCTTCAATGGTTGCTGTGGCGGTAAAGTCAATGCCCCCGCCTGCATTTTCGCCCGTGGCTAGGTTTGGCAGAGTAAATGAACGTACCACGACTTTTTTGTCATTGACAGGCACGTCTTTTTTGGTAAGTTTTTCGCCACGGGGCTTAAATGCTTGACCTTCAGCAAGGGGTGCATTTGGGTCGTCATAGATAATGTCTAAATCCAGTAGTACCGCCTTATCCAACGCCACTTTACCACCCACCACAGGAATGCCGATACGGGCTTTTGAACCACGATGAATCATGCGGTTATCAATGACCTTACCATCTTTTAGGTGCGTCCTTCCACCACCACCGATGACGCACGGTTCATCACCATGATACGATAGCCTGCCACAGGGGTGTCCGCCTTACCGTCAAAAATATCGTCCACGAGCAAGGGCTGACCATCCGCCCCTACCAAAATGCGTGCGGACGTTTCGCTAACAGGAAAAGATACGCCGTCAATGGTCATGTGGCGTTCGTTTTTGTAGCTGGTGTTGGTGGTGGCAAGGGCGGTGGCGGTGGGCTTGATTTGGGCTTGTGCGGTGTGATGACAAGCAGTCATGCCAAACGTGGCAAGGCTTAGGGCGGAGATTGCGATAAGTTTTTTCATGATAATTCCTTATAAAAATGAAAGGGCGAAATTACCCAAATGAGCAATTCCACCGCACACTATATCCCAAAAAGTAATAATTATCAATCAATATTTAACATGATTATCAAATACGCACTTCCCCATGCCCAAACACCACCCATTTTTGGGAAGTCAGCCCATGCAGTCCCACAGGCCCACGGGCGTGGATTTTGTCCGTTGAGATACCAATCTCCGCCCCCAGTCCATACTCAAACCCGTCCGCAAAACGGCTAGACGCATTGACCATGACCGAGCTTGAATCCACTTCACGGATAAATCGCCCACTGTTCTCATAGCTGTTTGTGATAATCACGTCCGTATGGTGCGAGCCGTAGTGATTGATATGGGCGATGGCGTGGTCTAGGTCGTCCACGACTTTGACGGCGAGCATAGGGGCAAGATATTCGGTGTACCAGTCGTCATCGGTGGCAGGCTCTGTATTTACGCCAGTATTTGCCAAAATCTCTTTGGATTTGTCGCACACTCTAAACGTCATGGCGTTATCCACGTCATGCATGGCTTGGGCAATCCGTGGCAAGGCGGTATCGGCAATGTCCGCATGAACAAGCAAGGTTTCCATGACGTTGCACGGCGAGTAGCGAGACGTTTTGGCATTGACGCATACCTTGACCGCCATGTCCATGTCCGCCAGACTGTCCACATAAGTATGACAGTTGCCGTCTAGGTGCTTGATGACTGGCACACGGGCGTTATTGGCGATACGCTCTATCAGCCCCCGTCCGCCCCGTGGGATAATCACGTCCACCACGCCCACCATAGTGATGAGCTTATCCACCGCATTACGGTCGGTGGTGGTCAGTACTTGCACGCAGTCGGTCGGTAGTCCTGTCTGCTGTAAGCCTGTATGCACCGCATGGGCTAGGGCTTGGTTGGAGTGAAAGGCTTCTGAACCGCCACGCAGGATAATGGCGTTGCCTGATTTTATGGCAAGGCTCCCTGCTTCTATGGTAACGTTGGGACGGCTTTCATAAATCATGCCAATCACGCCAAGCGGTACTCGCATTTTGCCAAGCTGTATGCCACTCGGGCGGTAGGTCATCTCGCTCATCTCGCCAATGGGGTCGGCAAGGGCTATCACGTCATCAAGCGAGCTTAATATGCCATTAAACACCTTATCACTGATGATAAGGCGGTCAAGTAAGGCAGTATCTAGCCCCTTATCCTTGCCGTTTTGTACATCTAGCTCATTGGCGGATAAAATCCCATCTTTTTGGGCGATAAGAGCCGATTTGATACAGGCTAAGGCGTGGTTTTTGGTGGCAGTGTCGGCTCGGGCAAGCGTGGCGGATGCGGTCTTGGCACGCACTCCCACGTCATTCATGTAGGTCGTTAGGTCGGTCATGATAATCCTTGATGTGAGTGATGGGCTTATATTAAAGGCATTTTTTATAAAAAGCAACTTTTATAAAAACACCCGTAAAAACAGCCTTATCTCGCTGGCATGTCATGACTTTTTAAAAACATCTTTTCACACCACACTTTTAAACCATGATTTTTAAAAACAAACACACAAAAAATGACGACCCAAAGCCGTCATTTTAAAGTTTTAAAACCATATTTGTTTGGTTTTATTGTGGTTTATTTTACCTTGGCACGATATTTAACCACACTCGTACCACCAAGACCGATGTCTTCTAGCGTCCATCTTAGGGCTTTATAATTCGACAGGGGTAACTCTTGGACTTGTCCGCCCACGTTGGCACGAATGGGCGAGCGGACAAAGCGACTGCCATCAATGGTCGCATGGGGAAATCTGGGGTGGATACCGCCAACCAACTCCAAACCATCGGCAATGCTTAGGGTAACATCCATCGAACGCACCCGCTCCGAGCTGTTGTTGGTGAACAAACCTTGATATTCTAAGATGTCGCCTGACTTGACGGGCGTACCAGCATTAATGGGGGTTAGCGTCTCCTGACCATTGATGTTTTGCACGATGAACGCATTCACCACGCTTTGAATCCCTACTGATGAGCCTTGACGTTGGGGGGTTTGGGTTTGAGCAAGGTTTTGGGTTTGAGTGGGGACTTGTTGGGCTGGGTTCTGAATGCCAGTTGCATAAGCTGTCGAAGCAGTCGCAGGTGTGGCAGGACTGGCAGGGATATTGGGTGCAGGAAATGCCACAGGGGCTTGCAAGGGACTGACCGCCATCGGGGTGGCGGCAGGGGTAGGATTTTGAGCCAATGGATTGTGAATGGGGGTGCTGTGCGGTGTGACCGTGACCACCCTGCCTGCCGTTGGGGTGTTTAGCGTTGGGGCATTCGGATTGGCTTGGGGGTTGGCAGTATAGCTAATCTCGCCCCCTGCATTTGTCTGATTTAGGGCGGGGGTCTCGGTCGGGGTGGGTAGCATGGCATGAGCCGACATGGCAACTGACAAGGCAGTCAAGGACAACACAGCAACACCGCCACGCAACATTTGGATAGTCATAAGCATTCCTTCATCACAATAAATGACACAAATAATAAACGTTGCTCATGATAACACGAAAAGCTGTTACATGCGTTAAGCGTGCGTTTATTTATGGTAACTTTTGCCATGATTGGGCATATCACACATCACTTGTTTTTGTTTTTATGGCATGGCAAAAACAGCAAAAGGCAAAGATAAAAAATGAGCGATAATAATTTGACAGTTTTGATGTGATTTTATGGTAAAATTTGCCAAACACATCATAACAGCACGCCATGACCCACCCAAATCCCATCCACTGGTTTCGCCACTCTCTGCCCTACATCAACACCCACAGGGGCAAGACCTTTGTCGTCATGATGACCAGTGAAGCGGTCGCCCATGACAGCTTTGCCACGTTGGTGCAGGATTTGGCACTACTGCACAGCTTGGGCATTCGCTTGGTGCTGGTACATGGGGCAAGGGTGCAGATAAATGATGCCCTAGCACAGGCGGGACTCACCGATGACACACCCTTTTGTCATGGCGTGCGTGTTACTCCCACATCTGCCATGCCGACCATTTTGGCGGTGGTCGGACAGCTCACCCTAAAAATCCAAGGCGAGTTTTCCAAAGGGCTTGCCAACACCCCCCTATTTGGGGCAAAAATCAGCACAGTAACAGGCAACTTTGTCAATGCCAAACCCTTTGGCGTACGTCATGGCGTGGACTTTATGCAGACGGGCGAAGTCCGCCGTATCGACACCAAAGCCATCAAACACAGCCTTGACAATCATCACATCGTCATCGCCAACTCCATCGGCTTTTCGGCAACGGGCGATTTGTTTAACCTTGATGCCCTAGATGTCGCCACGCACATCGCCACATCGCTGGTGGCGGATAAGCTCATCATCTTAGGCAAAAGCCTGACCGACTCGCACGGCTCGCTCATCAAGGAGTTGACCGCCACAGAAGCCCACAAGCTCATCCCCACATCCACGCTCGCCCCCACACTCACGCACGCCATTCACGCCTGCCAGCATGGTGTGGGGCGTGTTCAGCTCATTGACTTTGACAAAGATGATGCCTTGCTGGGCGAGCTATTTACCACCGACGGGCGTGGCACGATGATAAGCCAAAGCGACTACGACCATATCAGGCAAGCCACCGCCCTTGACATCATTGGTATCATGGCAATCATTCGCCCCCTAGAAGAGCAAGGCATTTTGGTTGCTCGCAGTCGTGAACGCCTAGAAGAGATGATAGATGAATTTAGCGTCATGGAGCGAGACGGCAAAATCATCGGCTGTATCGCCATGCATGAGCTAGACGATGAGAGCGTGGAGATTGCCAGCGTTGCCATGCATGGCGACTATCGCAGTGGCGAGCGTGGGGCAAACCTTTTAAAATTTGCCGAGCAAAGTTCCAAACACAAAGGCAAATCCCGCCTGTTTGCCCTGACCACACGCACCTTGCATTGGTTTATTGAACATGGATTTAGCGAAACCACCCCAAATGAGTTACCTTGTGAGCGGTTTAAACAATGGCAAAATGGGCGAAATTCTAAGGTACTGATTAAACACATTTAGCCTGATATTACCACCCCAACCGCTTTGCCACACCCTGTATCAACAAACAAATAATCCCCACCCAAATCAGCCCAAAAATTGTCAGCATTTGCCATTCAAACACCCCGCCCAGCACCGTAATGGCAAGGACAAACAGCAACGCAGGTTCAAGATAACCGAGCAATCCAAACAAAGACGTGGGCAGTAAGCGGTTGGCTTCTAGGTTCGCCTGTTGCGATAATACGCTAATGAGCCCCAAACCGATGACCTTGAATATCATCACAGGCGAGCCGATAACCGCCGACATTGCAGACTCATGAAAACACAACGCCACAAGGCAAATGGGGGCAATGATACTCAAATCCACAAACAGCCCCGTCAAGGCAGGGATATTTTGTCGCCGTCTCATCACATAAAAAATCGGATAAGCCAAACACACCCAAAACGTCGCCCAGCTGACCTGCCCCGTCCGCACAATCTCCATGCCCACACCCACACCTGCACACGCCACCGCCAGCCACTGCAAGCGAGTTAGTCTCTCGCCCATGACAAAGCCGACCAGCACCATGACAAGCGGGAACAAAAAATAGCCCATAGACACCGCCACACCATGACCGTTTAGGGGTGCATAGACAAACAGCCACAACTGACTGGCAAGAATGGGCGTGGGAGCAAGTAGCCACGCCCAGCCCCGAACCCCCTTGACCCGAGACAGCCCGCCCAACACAAATTCCCATTTGCCAAGCGTGCTGATGAGTATCACCAAACACCCCCACATCATGACCATCCGCCACAAAAACACCGCCGTCCCCGTCAAGGGCGGTAGCCACTTGCCATAGGCATAGACCATGGCAAACATGACATTGGACAAGATAGCAAGGGTTACGCCTAGGGCAAAGGTGTTTTTGGGTGGGATAAATTGGCGTGGCAGGGCAAAGCTCATGACTTGGTTGGTGTACTGGTAAAAGATGATGTATTATAAAAGGTTTTTTGATAAAGTTTTGAACTTTATCATCATGACTAATTTTTGCAAACATTGGTTGATTTTGATAAAATTTACCAAAAATTTTGCTTGCCGACCATGACCCAAGACCTAGATGACCCCGACAAAACCCTGCCAAACCCACTCCAAGACGACTGCACTCACCACTTAAAACCCTTGCCGAGCACACAGGCACATCGCCACCGTGGGCAGTTATATCAGTCAGCCCTGCCAAGACGTATCACGCTTTAACTCATAAGGATTATCATGAAATACATCCCCCTTTTGGTCGCCATGCTTGCCCTGTGTGCCTGCGACAAATCCGCCACCGAGCATAACTTTGCCCCTACCACAAGTCAGTCGCCTGCCGAGCAACCGAGCGAGCCGTCCGCTCCCGAGAACCCCCACGACTTACAAGCCCTTGCCAGTGAGCTTAGCACATCCGACCCGTCCGCCTTGCCTGATGTACAGCCACTAACCACCGCTGACGGCAAAATCGCCCTTGACAAGACCCACATTCTCACCGACACACCTGAGGCGGACACGGCAACGTATGACTACCCCATCGCCCTTGACAGCATGGCGGTAAAAAACTACGCCAAAGCCTATGACATCACGGACAAACAAGCCCAGCACAGCATGGTCATCGCCATGGCAAGCCCCGAAGTGCTAAGTAAAATCCTAGACCAATTAAGAGATGGCAGATACATCACTCATCAGCTCACCGACGGGGCAGACATGACGCTTGTTATCACGACCACTCCCGATGTCGTGGCGGATAAGTTTGATTATGTCTTTGCCGACGAGTTTGGGCGTGGTTTGGTGTTACCAGTGGTAATACAGCCCAAGGAATAATGTTAAAAGAAATAATGTTAAAAGAAATGATGTTAAAAGAAATGATGTTAAAGATGTTATTTTAAAGGCATTATTTTAAAGCATGGTTAGGACGGATAATAGCCCGCCCTGCCTGTGTGTTGTATTTAGATGAGTGTTTGCGTCAATTTATCATCACACATTATGCAGTCCAAACTGCGATTTAACTTCATGTTTAAAGCGTTTGACCACCGCCAACGCATCTTTTAACAAATCACGCTCCAAGGTAGAAAGTAGCTCGGTATCCACCTGATTGGGGCTAATCGGCTCGCCATTTCGCACATAAAATAGCCCTGCATTTAGGCGAATGTTCATCAGATACCCCAGAGCGTCTACCGTATCTTTGGCGAGCGTGTCACTGATAACGCCTTGATTTTTTAGGGCAATAAGTCGCTCAAAGGTGCTGGTCTCGTCTATCCTTGCCTTTAATGCCAACGCACGCACGCCATGCACGACAGGGAACAGCCCCATTTTTTTGATGTCCATTTTGTGATTGTCCGTCTTACCAAGCATTTTGGCAAAAAAGCCCCGATTATGCTCATCAAACTGCATAATCGCACGGGCAAAATTCATCTGCATACCCACGTCTTTATCCAAATGGGCGTTCAGATGGTGTTTGACTTCATCAAGTAAATCCGCCTTACCTGCCACCGTCCGTGCGTCCAAAAATATCGCCATGTCCATGAGACTCTCGCCATCGGCACTTTTGCACCAATGGGCGACCGTGCGTTTAAAGTCGCTGACCGTCTGACACCATTTGGGATTGGATACCATAATTCCGCCCATACATGGCGGATAGCCGAACTTATCAAGCGTATCGGAGAACTTCACCGCATATTCATGCAAGGCAGTCATGTCCACGTCATCATCGGCGATTAGGGCGTTGTCTTGGTCGGTCTTTAACACCTGCTCGCCACGCCCTTCCGACCCCATGACGACAAGGCACGTCTTGGCGACCATGTCAGGCGGTGCTATCATCTGCCATGCTTTTTCAAACAGTTGTCCGTTTAGCACTTGCATCAGGCGGGCAAGCTGAACGGCACTCATGCCACTGGCTTGCAAGGATGAGATGGACTGATTCATGCTGTGGGCAATTTTGGCAAGCTCGTCAAGGCTGTCCGCTCGGTGCAACCGCTCGGCAACCAAATGGCTATGGCTTGACAGATATGCCAAAATATCCATCTGCTCCAAAATCCCCACAATCTGCCCATCATCCTTGACCACAAGGCGTTGAATGCGGTGATTCATCATGGTAAGCAAGGCATTGAACAAAAAGTCATCTCCGCCAATCCCAACAAGCCCAAAGTTGGCATGAGTAAAAATCGCCCCACCTGTGTCCGCCCCATTTGCCACGACATCACGAAATACCGATTCGGTAATCAGCCCCACCTTGTCATCATGGCGTACCAGCACCGATTTGGCTTTGTGTTCACGCATCAGGCGAGCAAGCTCGGCAAGGCTCATGCCCCCATCTGCCCACAACGTGTCATGATGAAAAGCGTCCGATACCTTGGCATGAAAAAGCTGAGATAGCTCATGCCCTTCGTGCCAAGTGATGCTGGATAACCGCTCGGCAATGCCTGTATAAAAATACGCCCCAAAACGCACGTTTGAGCTTATTAGATTTAAAATCAAGGACTTAGGCAAGGCATAGACAAGGCATTGCTCGGCACAAATAAAGCTGTGCGGACTGACATTTTCAAACAACGCCCGTGTCTCAAAACTGTCATTGGTGCGGTACAACGCCACCACGTCGCCATCATCGCCAAGCTCTTTGACCACGCCTTTGATGACGACATACAGAGCGTCCATCGGCTCGCCTGCGGTAATGATGGGAGCATTGTCATCAAAAAAGACGATTTGGACTTGTTTTTGCAGTTGTTTTTGTTCGGTGGGGGTTAGGGTGTTGTAGGGGGCAAAATTGAAATTAAATCTGTCCATGATGGCTGTCCGTGCTTTTTGGTTGATAAGCATTATAGCACAAAATAACCACAGGACAAGGCGTCAGGCGTGCTAAGCGTCAGGCAGGCGATACATCCAAATGGCAGTCACCAGACAAATCCCACTTGTCAGCACCGCCACCCACAGCTTATCCGCAGGCAGTCGCCAAAACAAAAACACACTGGATATCGTCATCATGCTCCACGCCAGATATTTGGCAAAGCGTGGCATGGCACGTCGCTCTTCCCAGTCGATGAGCATTTTGCCAAAAATCTTATGTCGCATTAGCCAGCCATGAAACCGCCGAGAGCTTTTCGCCCAGCAGTAACCTGCCAGCAGGATAAATACCGTGGTCGGCATACCGGGCAGTATCGCCCCCAAAATCCCAAGTCCCACAAAAATAAACCCCATGATAAAAAACGCCCAACGTAACAAGACATTCTGATGTATGTCGTGTTTGGACGGTCGTGATGATGGGGTATGGTCGGGGTCGGTATAATCAGGGTCGATGTGGTCGGACATGGCAATACAACAATCAAGGCAGGCTGATACCTGCTATCGGCAAGACGGCAGGCAGGCTCATCTTGTCATAAAAGCCCTATTATAGCACTTTGGCAATCAGTGCGAGATTTAAAATATTGAAAATAAAAATCACCCACCTTATAGAGCGATACAGCATAGCACAAATAAGGTATGTTTGTAAACATGAATGATTATTATTTTTTTATTTACAAATTGATAAAAATAGGTTATTTTATATCGGTTTTTAATATGCGTTTCACACAGGTGATTTATGAGCGAACTTACCCTAACCGAAGCCCTAAAAGAGCATTCACGCACCACCCACGATGCCGTGGACAACCTTGTCATGAGCATGCAACCCTTTGCCAGTCATGACAACTACCGCAAATTTTTGCAAGCCCAATATGAGTTTCATAGCACCGTAAACCCCATTTATCACAATGAAAAGCTAGCCAGTCAGCTTGACGGCTTGGCAGAGCTTGCCCGTCTTGACCGTGTCAAATCCGACATGAAAGACCTAGAAGTTGAGCCTTTTGGTAAGGACGTAGAAACGCCCACTTTTACCGATAGCGAAGCGATTGGCTGGCTGTACTGCGTGGAAGGCTCAAACGTGGGGGCGGCGATTTTGTACAAAGAAGCGGGTAAAATTGACCTAAAAGATGAGTTTGGTGCGTCTCATCTGGCGGCCCATGCAGACGGACGTATGCCCCACTGGCGTGCAGTCAAAGCCAAAATAGATGCCCTGCCTATATCAGATGACGAGCGAGCAGCCGCCATGAAAGGAGCGGATGATGCCTTTGCTTACTTTAAGCGAGTGATTCGTAAGATTTATGATGTGGCGTAATGCTAAAAAGACCAGTGATGAGCTGGTCTTTCCATTTAAAAGCCGTACAAAACCACAAAAAAACAAAAAAGTCTTACCTACTCCATTATGGTGTGTGTGCCAAAGCACTCCTGTAGAAATGTCATATCCATTTCTTAGATAAATTTGAAGAAATGGATATTTTCATCAATACAAGTATTGCCAAGATAAATTGACATCGAATATCTGTAGGTAAGACATCTGTATTATAACATTTCAGTAAGCACTTCTCAATTGCTTTTTCTTTAAATATCTTAAAAAATCAATATTCTTCCAATCAACAAACCAATTGTATTTCTCCAGTCCCATCACAACTTTTTGTGCATTATCATTACGATTTACTTCTGGTAAAACGACTTTTGTTATTTCTATTTTTTCATTGTTGGTCAAATAAGGGCAACTCATACAATCAAGGTATAAATGAAAAGTTTCAGAGTGTGTATGGATTGGATTTTCAGAAATTCTTTCTTTAATCTTATTAATGATTTCATTTTTTAATAAAATGTAGTTATTTTTAAATATAAATAATGCAACAATTAGGCTAAAATAATTATATTCATCACCATTGACACCAAACAAATACTTCTTAACATCACCATGCTCAATTTCAATTTCTGATATTTCACAGTAAGTCAATAAAATATTTAATCTTTCTATCAATGTTGTTTTTTGCCCAGATAACTCATTATCCAAGATTTCTAGCAATGAATTTCTAGCATTATATCTAAATCGCTCTTGATAATCAAATAGAAGTTTATTATTTCCAATAAACCTATCAATGAAAATAACAATTTTTGAAAACTCAATTGAATTACTGACATTTGGCTCTATCGTAAAACAATATAACGATACTTCAAAAATAAATAAGAAAAAGTTTATAACAGGATTGCAATTATCTTTCTCATCATTTAAAACCCTATCACTATGGCTTATAAATTTCAAAGTTTGAGATAAAAATGCTTTTATGACGTACCCGGAAAATCCTGAATTCAAATCATCATTAACATTCCAATAGCTTTTTATTTCTCCAATAAATTCATTAGCTCTATGCTGTGGGTTTTTTAACTTATTCCCATCTAGGAAATAATACTGACCATTTTCATCATTTTTAAATAAAAAATTTCACTCATTTTTGATAATAAAAAACGGCGAATCTCTGTAATATTACGACTTCTTTGAGTGATAAACGGTCTTTGAAAATACCTTGTCTTAGCCATATTTAAAGATAAATTATAAGACTTTAATTTATCCGATATCGTCTCCAAAATTTTATCCTCATCTCCCCTTTCTTTCAGAAACACGCAATAATCATCAACATACCTTCTTATGGCATAATGTTTATTATGTTTTAATTGATACTTTTTCTCTATCTCTTTTTGAATCTCAAAATCAATTCTCTGAAAAATTAATTCGGCAAAGATTCTAGAAAACTCGGCACCTATCACAATACCGTTTGTTTCATTGTAATTAATAGATTGCATTAATTTATCAAAACCATCCTCAAAAGAATTATTTTCACTTAAACTTTTCAAATTATCTTTAATATATTTTTTGCCTTTAATTGCCCAAGTCACACTATGTGTGTAAATAGAATCAAAACAATGAGCAACATCCAGCATAGTTAAATAAATAAACTTTTTCTCTAGTCGTAAAAATTCTACAGAGTCATAGAATTTATAATTAAACTCAAATTTTCTGTATGAAAAAAAAGATGATGCAAATTCTTTATTATTATCTTCAATATCTATTTCATATTCATTTGATCGAAATTCATCCAAATCATTTTCATTCATTAACTTTTGATAAATACCATCATTTTTTAATCGAAAAACAGTGCTGTTTACCTTGCTTGGGTAACGCAAGGAAAACTCACTACGACCGCAATTATACAAAATAACAGAATAAAATTTTCTATAAAAATCAACAAATCTAAGTTGATAAAGTGGATGAATTAATTTTAAGGAGCGAAATGAATGTATGTTTTTTGAGATTTGATATTCAAATGGTATGGTGTATCTATCATTAATAAAACAATTTTTTAAACTAGAAATATTCAAAGGTTCAATGAAATTTTCATAAAAATCAATTGATTTTTTATTTTTATCTATTGCATTGTAAAATCCATAGTTATTGAAAATTATAGGCATATGGTAAGGTTGAGTATCTGTAATCAGAACTCTATAAAAATCATCCGAAGAAAGTAATATTTTACCATTTTTTGACTTACGCATATTAATAACTCCAACAACGATTGATTCGTTTGAATTCTTTTGGATTTCGGGATAATTTTTGAATTTTCTTAAATTTAAAACCATTAATAAATTTATATTTAGATAATTTGTCCTTTTCATCATTAGATAGCCAATGCTCACAACCAAGAATATCTTTTTGTACTTTTATATTAAAAATTATCGATTGTAGAAGTTTATCTAAACTATAAAGGCTTAATTGATATTTATCTATTTTTTCAATGGTTATATATTTATAATTGTAGTAAATACCACTTTTGATTTTGGTATCACGATTTTTATTATAAATAAAATAATTACTTGTTAAAAACTTTATTCTTTTTAGCAATAAATCGAAATTTTTATTCTTATTATAATCCAAAAAAGATTTAATAATTCTTGTTTTTATTTTCTTGATTTTTTCTGGTGCAATATCAATATAAGAATTAATTTTATTCTTCTTGCAATCAATAGTAAATTGATAACCTAAATATGAGAATGATTCTTTGATAGGTGTGGAACTTCTATCAAAAAGAAATTTAATTATTTTGCTTTTTTGGGTATTAAATTGCAAGCCTTCAGGCAGTTTATCTTCTAAGTCACTCTCTCTCACTTCTTGATTTGTGGTAAAAATAATAATATCATCAACAAATCTAGCATAAAAAAACACATCATCCATTCTCTTGCACGCTTTATCAAAACTCCTCATATAATATTCTGCTAAAATAGCACTCATCGGCAAACCTCTTGGCAATCCAAGAATGCCTTCCCTTTCAAAACACTCAAAAAATCTTTCTAAAATCTTTACCGTATCAACAGAGTAAATTTTATCTCGTTTGATTTTTTCTAATAAATCAGTCCTGTCTATTGACTCATAAAAACTCTTAATATCCAATCTTAGAATACTATAAGGCTTATGTTCTTGTATTAATGCTATAATAGATAACACAATCTCATTACGATTCTGTTGAGTTACTTTATTGATAGATTTAAAAGAAGTTATAAATCTTTTTTGAAATAGATATTCTCGCAAGTCACAGTAACTATAAACAGATTTTCCCTTTAAACTTCCTTTCATTGGTGCTCTTATTGGTTTATTTTTTCTGTAATCATTGATTAATTCCAATAATATCTCGTCTTCACCATGCTGAAAATAGTCATTAAATAAGAAGTTTTTCTCATAATCATTTAATGCAAACTTTAAGCTGTCAAGATTAATTGATTGATCTAACACTGTAAACTCCGATTATTCCTTAAGAGCACTCTGTGCATTCAACATTAATAAAAGTTTTATAATTTTTTCTAACCAAGAGAGTTTATTTACAAAAACCGCCCCCTATGGAGCGGTTTTTGTATCAATCAAGCAATTACTGCTCAATGCCTTTCATGGTTAGCTTAATGCGTCCACGATTGTCAATGTCTTGCACTTGAACTTTGACGGTTTGACCCTCGGCTAGGTAGTCGGTTACATTCTCAACACGCTCATCAGAGATTTGGCTGATATGCACCAAGCCGTCCGTACCTGGTAAAATGGTAACAAAAGCCCCAAACTCCACAATGCGAGCCACTGTACCTGTATAGACCGCACCCACTTCCACTTCGGCGGTAATCGCTTCAATCTTGGCAATGGCGGCACGGGTAGACGCTTTTGACTCGCCAAAGATACGGATTGTACCGTTGTCATCAATATCCACAGTCGCCCCTGTCTCTTCGGTCAAGGCACGAATGGTCGCCCCACCCTTACCAATCACATCACGGATTTTTTCAGGGTTAATCTCAATGGTGGCATAGTTTGGAGCGTGAGCGTTAATCTCGGTGCGAGACGTGGCGATGACTTCGTTCATGGCATTTAGGATATGGATACGCCCTGCGTGAGCTTGTTTTAGGGCTTGCTCCATGATGTCGGCAGTAATACCGTCAATCTTAATGTCCATTTGTAGGGCGGTGATACCATTGACCGAACCTGCCACTTTAAAGTCCATATCGCCCAAGTGGTCTTCATCACCCAAAATATCGGACAATACGGCAAAACGCTCGCCTTCTTTGACCAGACCCATGGCGATACCTGCCACAGGGGCTTTTAGTGGCACGCCTGCGTCCATAAGCGACAATGACGCACCGCACACGCTCGCCATAGATGACGAACCGTTAGATTCGGTAATGTCCGACACCACACGAATGGTATAAGGGAAACGCTCCGCCTTAGGCAGTACCGCTTGTACGCCACGGCGAGCCAGACGACCATGCCCGATTTCACGGCGTTTTGGGCCACCCTCACGACCTGTCTCGCCCACCGAATAATGTGGGAAATTATAATGTAGCATAAAGTGGTCTTGCTTGGTGCCTGACAATGTATCCACAAGGTTCACATCACGGCTTGTGCCTAGCGTTGTCGTTACAAGGGCTTGGGTTTCGCCACGGGTAAACAAGGCAGAACCATGCGTATAAGGCAACACGCCCACTTGAATGTCCAACGCACGCACGGTCTCTAAATCACGTCCGTCAATACGGGGTTTGCCTGATAGGATATTATCACGCACGGTGCGGTATTTTAGGGTTTCAAACAACTCTTTGATTTGAGCGACTTTATCGGCATAGTCTTCTGCACTCTCATCGCCAGCCAGTGCCAACGCTTCTGTGGCAAGCTCATCTAAGCGAGCATAGCGGTCTTGCTTGACGGTAATGGTGTAGGCTTCGCTGACTTTGGCGGTGAACTGCTCTTTTAGTTGGGCGTTTAGCTCTTCATTGATAGCAGGGGCGACAAATTCGGCTTTGGCATTGCCTACCGCTTGGGCGAAGGCGTTGATGTTGTCAATGACGATTTGCTGTTGGGCGTGTCCGTACAGCACCGCACCGAGCATTTGGTCTTCGGAGAGTTCGTCCGCTTCTGACTCAACCATCAGCACGGCAGATTTGGTACCTGCCACGACTAAGTCAAGCGAGCTGTCTTTCATCTGGGCAAGGCTTGGGTTTAGGATATATTCGTTGCCAATAAAGCCCACACGAGCCGCCCCGATTGGACCGCTAAACGGAGCAGGAGAGATTGCCAATGCCGCAGACGCACCAATCATCGCTGCAATGTCGGCATCTTGGGTTTTGCCCGATGAGATGACCGTTGCCGTTACTTGGATTTCGTTAAAATACCCTTCTGGGAATAGCGGACGGATTGGGCGGTCAATCAAACGAGAAGTCAAAGTTTCAAATTCTGACGCACGACCTTCACGCTTGCCATAGCCCCCGGGGATTTTGCCCGAAGCGTACATTTTTTCTTGGTAGTTTACGGTCAATGGGAAAAAGTTTTGCCCTGCCACAGCTTCTGGGCGTACCACAACTGCCACCAGCACCGACACATCACCCATATGCACAAGCACGCTATTGGCTTGGCGAGCGACACGCCCTGTTTCTAGGATGACTTGTTGATTGCCATATTGAAATTCTTGACGAATGATATTAAACATAGATTTTCCTTTTAATTCACTTATTTTATTGATGAGATGATTTAAAGCCCTAAGAGATGTTTTTGGCTGGATTTTTCATACTCTAATAACATGCTCACTACTTTAAAAAACATCTCTTAGAGTTCTAAACTTAATCTCATCAATCATGATCAATAAGTTAAAACTTAAAACAACAAAAACGGCACGCAAACGCACACCGTTTTTGACAAAATTAGACAGCCTAATTTGAAATTAACGGCGTAGTCCAAGCTCACCGATAAGAGCGGTGTAGCGACCGGCGTCTTTGCCTTTTAGGTAGTCTAGTAGCTTACGGCGTTGGTTTACCATGCGGATAAGACCACGACGGCTATGATGGTCAGCTTTGTGGGCTTTAAAGTGGTCTTGTAGGTCGTTGATACGAGCGGTCAATAGAGCCACTTGCACTTCTGGGCTACCAGTGTCGTTTTCGCCACGTTTGAATTTGGCGATAATCTCTTCACGTTGTTGGTTGGTTAGCATAACTAATCCTTAAAATACGCAATGCGGATACATACAGGCAAACATTGCATTGCTAAGGTTTGCCTAAGCCCTACCCCCATAGATAAGGCAATTTTGCCATTATAGCATAAAAATTTTAAAAAAGCATTAGGACACACCCCAAAAATCAAAATCCCCTGCGTGGAGAACAAGGGATTTTGCCAATATTTAACCCTGCATCACTTTGACAGGTTGCAGTCGCCCACTCATCGCCACTTGCCCAAGCCCCACAAAATCATCATCATGATATAGCCGAATCTGTGCGATGTCATCGGTAAAGTGTAAATCATCAAGGCGGTCTTTGATGTTTAGCCGTTGCCCCAGTTTAATGCGTGCCGTTTCGTCTGTTGTCAATTTGATAACAGGCAAATGATTAAGCAGGACATCAATGGGCAACAGTTTGCCAAATCGCTCATCAAATGACAACTCCGCCAAATCATTGAGATTTACGGCATTTGCCACGTCAAATCCGCCCGTACTGGTGCGGTGCAAAGCGGTCAAATGCCCCACCGTGCCAAGACGCTTAGCAATCGTCTCGCCAAGCACTCGCACATAAGTGCCTTTGGAGCAGATGACATCAAGGGCGACTTCATCATCGCTTAATTTGGTCAAAGCCAAATGATGAATGACAATGAGGCGTGGCTCTCGCTCTATCTCGATACCGTCTCGGGCGTATTCGTAGAGTTTTTTGCCGTCTTTTTTTAGGGCGGAGTACATGGGCGGAGTTTGTAATTGCTCGCCCATTAAACTACCTGCAAGCTCATCAAGCCCCTGCTCGTCAAAGGGCAAAATGTCCTGTTGGGCGATGACTTGCCCTTCTTTGTCGCCTGTGTCGGTCTGCTCGCCAAGTTTGATAATGGCGGTATAGCCCTTATCAGCGTCCAGCCCAAAGGAGCTAAATTTGGTCGCATCGCCCAAACAAATCGGCAAAAGCCCTGTCGCCATGGGGTCAAGCGTGCCTGTATGCCCTGCTTTTTTACTGTCAAAGTCTGATGACATAAACAGGCGTTTGGCTTGAGCAAGAGCCGAATGCGAGCTGATACCGCTTGGCTTATCCAAGAGTAGCACCCCAGAGACGATTTGTTTTGCCATTAGCTGTTATCCACTTCATCGGCACTGCTCTCGCCTGTTTTTTTCATCGCTTCATTCACCAGATTCATCATGTGGTTGCCGTGAGCGGTAACTTCATCATAGTGAAAACGTAGGCGTGGCGTGGTGCGGGTTTTCATGGTGGCGGACAGCTCGGTACGCAAAAAGCCCGAGGCGTTTTTTAATACTTGCAGGCTCTCACGGTGAGCATCAATGTTCATGCCACCGTCCGTATCGCCATTTTTGGACGGCTCCAAAATGGTGACATAAACATCGGCATAACCCAAATCAGGGCTAACTTTAACACTAGAAATGGTAACAAACCCCGTCAGACGTGGGTCGTTAATCTCATCACGGATAAGCACCGATAAGGTACGCTGAATCTGGTCGGCTAGGCGTTGTAAACGTTGGCTCATGGTTTTTCTCTCTTGTATTTACTTGGTGTTGGTATATTTGGGTTTCCTAATCTGTGATGTTAGGCAAATTAATATGGCGGTTAGTATAGCCGATTTTTGGGATTTTGGCGATTTTTAATGTCAATGCACTCATCATTGGCATTTTTATTTATACCATTAATTATTTTATTTTTATAAAAATCAATG
This sequence comes from Moraxella sp. K127, assembly GCF_015223095.1. Classification (NCBI taxonomy): domain Bacteria; kingdom Pseudomonadati; phylum Pseudomonadota; class Gammaproteobacteria; order Moraxellales; family Moraxellaceae; genus Moraxella; species Moraxella sp. K127. Next base: position 53,977 of record NZ_JADFBZ010000006.1, read on the forward strand.
GGTTATGATAATTTTTATCCAATCATGCTTATTTTATTAAGTTAATTTAATAAAATTATAAAGATAAATTTAAAATAACCTGCCATTTTTTCATGAAAATTTGATGACCATTTGATGAAAAATTACCCAGCCATAACACAATCCAACACAATTTTTCACAGTTTACATGAAGTTACCAAGTCTTACATTTGACGAACCAAACACCCGTGAAAAACCCCTATTTTTTACCAACTTATCCTATTTTTCGTCTCAAAATCCTCCTACAATACACTCATCAAGTCAAGCACATTAAGCACTTGTAAGTTGCCATAAGGCATTTATTAACATGATTTAGGAGAAATATATGAGCCGTTTAGTTCGTTTACAAGACATTGAAGCCACCGAGCGTGAAGTATTGGGTACAGACTACTACAACCCAGCAGGGAAAACCGCTTATGGCATTGGCGAAGAGAAAATCGGTAAAGTAGAAGATGCCCTTGTAGAAGTAGAAACAGGACGTGTGCGTTATCTTATCGTTGATGTAGGCGGTTGGTTCAGCTCAAAAGAAGTGCTTATCCCAGCAGGTCTATCTCGCATTGTTGGCGATGACGTGTACTTTGACAGCCTAACCAAAGACCAAGCGGAAGCAATGGAAGCCTATGACCGTGATTATGTCTATAACTACCAAGAGCAATATGCCAAAGACCGTGAGTTTTTCGCTGCCGAAACACTACCTGCCGAGAGCCGTGTTGAGCTGACCGAAAACCACTACACCGCACCCAATACCCTAGAACTACTCGAAGAGCGTCTGTCTGTGAACAAAGACCGTATCGTCTCTGGCGTGGCAAGTATCGGCAAACGTGTGGTGAGCGAAGAGCAACGTGTTGAAGTTGAACTACAAGAAGAGCACGCCCACATCGAGCGTACTGCCGTAAACCGCCCAACTGACCGCCGTATCGGTGATGATGCTGGGGCTGCCACGGTGAGTGTTGAGCTAGAAGCAGAACGTGCCAACGTAAGCAAAGACACCTTTGTTACCGAAGAAGTAACGCTAGGTAAAACCACTGGCACTCGCACCGAGACCATTTTGGAAACCATTCAGCGTGAAGAGCTAAACGTGGACGACCTAGGTAACGTGGTTGACCGTGAAGGCAACGTGGTTAGCTATGAAGGCATTACCGCCGATGAAGTTCGCCGTGCTCGTGGTCTATAATCCGACCACCACCAAAAAGTCAGGGCAATGCTCTGGCTTTTTTGGGTTTTGGGGTTATTATTTACCATCTGATGATGACCATTTTTTTAAATAATCATGCTAAAATACCACATTCATTCACCCAAAACCATTCATCACCTAACTTAAATAAGCGTATGATGAATGACATTTGGTATTGTTTGGTGTTGTTTGATGAAAATTATTTTAAAACATAAATAACGCCTAATATTTAAATCAATATTTAAAATTTGTTGAAAATTAAGGACAATTAACCCATGTCAAACCCCCAATCCACACATGATGAGATGACCACACTGAATAATTCTCAAACCTTAGAACTGCTTGCTGAGCGTTTGGTTGTTGATACCCAAAAAGTACAATCAGGCAAGGTAATTCTTGAAAAAGTTATTCGTACCAAAACAGTTAATATTCCTGTTGAACTGACCGAAGAGTATCTAAGCATTCAAATTGTTAATGACAATTTAATGGATTTGGCAGATGCGGTCATGCTAGACGATGCCAGACCTGCTACCGTGCTGGTGAATGATACACCCATCAGTGAACCTATGGAAATTTTAATCAGTAAAGAGGTGGTCAAGGTTAGCAAAGAAACCCACGTTGCCGAAGAGATAAACCTGCACAAATATAGCCAAAACATCAGCAAAACCATCAGCGACACCGTACGACACGAAGAGCTTGTGGTAACGGGCGATGAGTTTTTGGACAAGTCATCTTAGGGAATGTCGCCATTTGATGATTGATTTGCAATAAAAATCGGACAAATGTGTCCGATTTTATGTTTTGATTTTTATGCCTAACTTAGCAGTCAAATCAATATTTCCACTTGACCATCACAACCGCACCATGGTCTTTGGCACCGCTACGGAACTCGCCTGCATACTGGCCTGTAATTTCTGTGTTCATGCCCATCTGATAACGCAATCCCATGCCCGTGCCAACAGAGAATTTCTTTTTCTGCCTGCCTGTCTCGGTAAAGGACACGCTTGGCATGGTCGCAAAGCTGGTATTAACCGCCAAGTCATCGGCATTTTCAACATGTCCTGCCAAGTGTCCAACCACACCCAGGCGTTCAGACAGCGGTTGGGCAAAATGCACCCCCAGCGTCGCTTTTAGGCTGTCATAAGTTTGCTTATCCACGACAAAATTGAGCTGAGCCAGTCCGCCTTGTTCGGTGTATCCGTCATTTTTGATGCGAGTGTAGCGAAGCTGGGCATAGGGCGAGACGTGTTTGTCATGCGAGCCAATACGATGGTCAATACCAACACCTGCCTGCAAAATATTGGCATCATACTCCCCTTTGGCAATGTCAGAAATCCCCGCCAATGACAGTCGTCGCTCGGTTTTGACATCGCTACGCCCATAGCTAACAAAGCCATTATAATGCGTCTCATCCGTTGCAACGTAGTCGCCATAGATAAAGGCTTGGATGTTGTCCGATTTTAGGCTCTGATGATTAACAGTGCCTACAGAATCAACATCACTGTCTGAGTAGGACAACGCCGCCCCCAGTCTTAGACCATCACCCACCAAACTGTCTGCACCCACAATCAGACCATACGAGTTGCCATCATAGCCTGCAAATGAATTTTTGGCATCCATCTTGTGCTTGATGCCCAAGCCTTGTACCCACACTTGACTGCCCACGTCATCGCCACGTCTAAACGGACGATGGTCGTTATCCGAGCCTTGCGTGGTGTCCAGTCTCGCCCCAAAGACACGGTCTATCACCGCTTGTGTGGCGATATTTTGTTGTTCGCTGACCACATGGGTAGCTTGGGCGTTCATAGCAGGTTGTAGGCTCTGGACAAGCTCGGTTAGGGCTTGACTGTCATTTTGGATGTGCAGGTCTTGGATATGCATGTCCAAGGCTGTTCCCAAGCCATTGCCACTTGCTAAGATCTTGTCCAGTGCCAATGCGATGGCAAGCGATGATGTCTGATTTGTATGCTTGGTCGCTTCGGCAAATGTCCCCACGCTTGTCACAGGCGGATTCGCAGGCGGGGTTGGGTTTACAGGCGGAGCAACAGGTGGGACAACAGGATTGGTCGGGGGCGTGCTGGGCGTGCTTGCTCCTTCTACTTTTAGGTGCACTGCCGTAGAGTCAGAGTAATCCGCCACTAGGTTGTGCGTTGTCATTTTATTGTGATTTTTATCAAGCAAATTCACCGCAGATAGCTCACCAACACGACTTGTCCCTTTGATGACATCTCTCCATGATGCTGATGGGTCTTTGCTTGTGATTAAGGCACGCACCACATCGCTGGCCGCCACATCAAGGTCAGCATCACGGACATCCACTTTGCCATTGACATGTAATTTACCATAGTCGCTTAGGCTATTTAGTGATATGCTCAGTTTATCTCCTGCCAGCTTATAGTCGCCATCCACTCGCAATGTGCCACTCTCCACACGGCTTTCACGCCAATGCTTGTCGCCTGCCTTGACATTGACCGTACCGCCATTTGTGATGGTAACATAATCCACGCCCCGCTTGATGGCACTGTCAGTTAGGTTAATGGTTTGCCCTTTGGTATCAATGACTGTGCCATTTTCACCATTGACAGGGTACTGGGTTGGGTCATCAGTTTTACCCATTCTTAGATGGACGCTGTTGTTTTCATACACAGGGGTGAGTGTGGTTGTGATGGCACTGCCTTGACGGTCAAGCACGGCATAGTCCTTGAACTGCCCGATGAGCTTGCCCGCCTTGACGACATCGGTGTACTCGGCAGTAGGATTGGTACCGGTAATGAGTGCTTTGACAACATCTGCGGCTATCATATTTAGCTTACCTTCGCTGATGTTGGCATTGCCAGAGACATGAAATTTGCCGTAGTCGTTACGGTCGTTGATACCCACCACCAGCAAGTCGCCTGCTTTCATGGTGTGATTGCCATTGATTTGTAGTGTACCACCACCGATGGCAAAATCGCCCCCGACATTCTTAATGGTGCTTTCGGCAATGGTTAGTTTACCCTTGCCCGTCTTTTCAAGCCCGCCCAAAGAGCGATTGTTTTGTTTTAAGTTATCAAGATTAACTCGTCCAAAATTGCCCGTGATGACCGCATTGGGATTGATGGTAACATCAAAGTTTTGCGTATTAAACTCCAAGCCGTTAGTTACACGAATGGTGTCCGATGATGTAAATCCCCAAAAAAATCACTTTCATGGCGATGTGCTTTGATGTCGCCTTCATCAAAAGATAGCGTCGCCCCCGAGCCATTGCCTGAGCGGACGATATTACCCACGTTTAGATTGCCACCTTGGATGGCATTGATGGTGCTGTCTTTGTTAATCAAAATAATGTCAGCAGCAATCGTGCCATCTTCTCTAACCGTGATGTCCGCCCTGCCTTCATCGCCTGAAACCAAGTTACCAGTGGTGTAGATGCCTGTTTTGGTGTCGCCACTTGCCAATTTTGTGCCGATGATATCCACTTTGGCAGTTGTGTCTGCCAGATGAGCCATCGAAACCGACCCTGCATAGATGGTAGCACCTGTTTGCATGTTTAGGTTGGCATTACCGCCATCAGCGACAATCAAGCTGTTGGTCACATCAATCCGACCGCCATTTTTTAGATTCACTTCGCCTAGGCTGTATTTTGTGCCAACAAAGGCATTGCTGTCTGTTTTTTGTTTTACACCGAGAATCACGCTATCAGATGAGTTGACACGACCGCCATCAACATTTAGAACGCCATGTCCACGTTCACCCACCCCAATCCAATTTTCATGCAAGCTCCCAGCATCCATGCTCAACATGGCATCCTTGCCCGTAACATTAACAATCGTTTTGCCATCGACTTGCGATGCGATATTTACCGTCTCACCATACGAGACACTGCCTGTGATGTTTTGATTGTTGTCAATGGCGACATCTGCCCATGCCATGCCACCGACCGTCATGCTTGCCCCCAGTAGCAGGGCTTTTGCTGTTTTTGATGATTTAGATTTGCCCTTGGCACGAGCAATCTCAGAGACACACTGCCACACACCAAGTGCGGTATTGAAAATAACACGATAAATATGGTTCATATCAAACTCCATGAATAAAAAGTCAAACCAATGATAAGGCGAAAATAAAGTAAAAATCCTCACCCTTGACATGGCAATAACATTTATACCACAAAAGTTTACCCAAAATCGTTCAAATTTCCGACGTTTTTATGGGTGATTGGTTGTGAAGAATGAGCGACCATCCAGCAGTTACAGCTAATAAAATTGAATTTTACTACGGAAACCGTTCGCCCTAAACTTGTCGAAGGGTCGGTTTCCGTTATGGTTCGACAGGCTCACCACGAACCGGAACCGTAGTACTTTTTCATTTTGTAGAGTGTAATCACACCAAGTCTCCACGCACTTCTACCCCCATGCTTCATTCTCAACTTAAAATGGCAACTCGTTGATTGCTCAATAACTATTTTTTGGAGTTGTAGAGATGAATTGCAATTTACCTTTGATAAATCAATTACTTATATAAAGTTGAGAATGGAGCATTCCTATTTTATTTTATAAATTAAATAATAGAACTAATAAGAATATAAACACTATTGATAATTATTCAATATAATGTATAATCTTTGTGGTTTTATTGTAAAAATTTTCATAGGAGCAACGCATGACCATTCGACACTCATCTTTATACCAAGCCATCTCATTGGCACTCATCGGCATGTTGTCAGGCTGTACAGGGGGTGATTTTGGCACGACCTCCGTTTCCACACCCTTAGTCAGCCCAACCAAACCTGTCCCCACCCGCCTACTACCCCAATCCACCACGAAGCCACTGACACCCTGCACAAGCCTGCCTTAGGATACCTAATGAAAGGAGCGGTGCGTAGCGATGATGATGAGATTAAAGCCCTACACATCCATGAGTTACAAAGTCTGGGTAATAAACCTGACCTAGACCACAGTTTATTTAGCAACAATGATGCCGTAAGTTTGACAGGTCTTGGAGATTTGAGTGTCATCAACCCTAAAAAGACATTTTCCCTTTCACAGACCAACTATGGCGATTATCAGCACGTTCGCTTTGGGCATTTGATACACCGCACCCACCTTGCCCCCAATGGCAAACCCATCCCCCAAGTTTATACCTTTTATCATGGCGATAAGCCCACCAACAGTCTGCCCATCGCCAATCAAATTCATTATAAAGGGCACTGGACATACATGAGCGATGCTCGTGCCAAAAAAGCAGAAGAAGACAAAAACATCAATGTAGACATTCACGAAGCGGACAACAGTCAGTATTTTCATGATTTGATTGATTTTAACGATACCACAGGTAACGCCAAGTTTGCCAGTGCCACACATGCATCCCGCACCGATTTGTCACCCCTTAATGGTGCCAACCGCTACGATAACATGATTGCCGACTTTACTGTTGATTTTGCTGACAAAAAACTCACGGGCACACTAGCCTACGAAAACCCCTATGGCAAACCTCATAAAATTGACATTCGTGATGATGACATAGAAGATGTCAAAAAACAAAAAATTGGCAAAATGCGTCAGCCTTACACACCTCTATATCACATCAATGCCAACATCAACCAAAACCGCTTTACAGGCACAGCAAAAAGCCAAGTGCAAAACACCCCACGCACCATCAATCATTATGGCATTAGCTACACACATAATGATACTCGTATTGACAAGGCGTTATTTGGCACAGATGGCGTGGTGGAAGGTGGGTTTTATGGCGAACACGGTGCCGAGCTTGTCGGTAAATTCATCACCAACAATAACGACCTGATGGGCGTATTTGGGGCAAAAAAGACCACTGCCACCAAAGACCACGTCACACTATTCGACAACATCCAATTTGACCCTACGCACGACCAAATCATCAAAAACAGTGACCTAGCCAACAACGAATCGCTCGCTCTAAATCTGCCCGAAGATTTGATAACCGCCCTTGACGATGGCTAGCTAGCCAAAGCCAAAGTGCAATCGGGGGTATTTTGGCAGGCATTTAGTCACGGAGCGACAGACTTTGATGAAACACTGACAAAATACAGCGAATTTGAGTTGGATGATGACGAGCTACTCGCCCTAGAAGAAGCCTACACCAATGCTCGCCATGAGTATCTAGCTACTGTGCGTGGGCAAGTATCCAGTCTTGTTATGCCAAAAAATGGCATAGGGTTTGGCGACCCCAGCGTATTGCGTGTTAATGGCAAGGCGTACAATCTAAACGCCAAAACCACCGATGACGTACTTGCCAACGCCAAAGCCATCAAAATCACCCAAAACGGCACAACTCGCACACTCGTTCTCGCTCAAACCCCTGACGGCAAAACATCCAGTCGCTACATTAATGTCTGCTGTGATGATTTTAGCCATGTTAAATTTGGGCAGTTTCAAGTGGATGAAATGACAACGCCACGCTATTTTGTACAAGGCACTCGCTCAACATCCATCCCTACCGCAGGTCAGGCGACTTATGCGGGGCGTTGAACAGGCTTTATTGACAGCACTCGCCCAAGAAAAGACACGGACGCCGCCTATGATGACAGCCCATTTGTCAAACATTACTTTTCAGACGATGCCAATAATAATACCGCCAACTTTACCGCAGATTTTGGCAAAAAGACTTTAACGGGACGGCTTTTGACAGGCACACAGCCCGTGCTGGACGTTCATGCCAACATCACAGGCACAGGGTTTGACGGCACGGCAAAAACCGAAAGTGCAGGCTTTACCTTTAACCGTTTTAGCACGGGGGCAAAAGAAACCATCCACATCAATGACGCCATCGTCAAAGGCGGATTTTATGGCGACAACGGCAAAGAGATTGGCGGTGTGATTTGGCACAACAACAATGACGGTAAAGCAGAACATTTTGACAAACCAAACGTGCGATTGGGCATGGTATTTGGGGCGAGTAAAAAGTAAAGGGGCGACATTATGAAAGATTTTAAACACAAACCATTAACTCAGAGCATTTGTCGTGCTTGTTATGCCCTGCCATTGATTTGTCTTGGGCATACTAGCTTTGCCCAAACCAGCACCCCCACGGTCGACCTTGGACATGAAGTCATTACCATTACCAAGAAACCTACTCGTTTTAAAAAGGATGTCAGTGGCTTATCTCGTATTACCAAGACTGCCGACGACCTAAAAAAAGAGCAGGTCATGGGCATCAGAGACATGGTCAAATACGACTCAGGCGTATCCGTGGTAGAACAAGGGCGTGGTGGCAGTAGCGGTTATGCTATTTATGGTGTGGACAAAAACCGTGTTGCCGTAACGGTGGATGGTGTGGCTCAATCCCAATCCTATGTGGACGAAACCACCAACTCGGGCAATACAGGCTCTATGAATGAAGTGGAGATTGCCAACGTCTATGCAGTGTACATCGCTAAGGGCAGTAATGGGTCGTTTGTCGGTAGTGGGGCATTGGGTGGCTCGGTAGAATTTACCACCAAAAAAGCCAGCCACATCATACCAACAGGTCAAGACCACGTCATCAAAAGCCACACCACTTACACCAGCAAAGACAAGCGACTGGCTCAGACGGTGGCAGGGGCATTTGATGATGGCACGTTTAGCGGGCTTTTACAATACACCAAACGAAAAGGCGAAGGCGTACACGCTCACAAAGATGCAGGACGTGGCACGCATACCTTTACCCGACTTGGCTCTTTTGAAGAAAAATACGACCTGCGTTCACCAAACACACTCTACAATCCTTACCGCTTTTCTGACTGTGTGGGCGATGACTGTATCATGTATCGGCTCTCGCCCACATCTGACAAACTCACGCTCGGCAACCGCTCGCCTGCTGATTTGTCCGCTGACGAAACCACACAATACCAAAACAGCCAACACATTACCGAAACCATCTTGGCAAAAGACTATGCAGGTTATGAGCGACTGCTTCCCAACCCTATGGATTATGAGTCGGATTCGTATTTGGGTAATTTTAGCTACACGCCTAACGACCATCATCATTTTGGGCTCATCCTAGAAGACACTCGCCAACGCTATGACAGTCGTGATATGACTTATTGTAGCTATCTGCCATTGGATAAAAAAAGTCGTTGTGATACCAACATGGCATTTTTATCCACTTATGGGCGTTCTGGCGTACACCTAAAAGAGAACACATCCGCCAGTGAGCTGACAGGCATTCACAAAAAAGGTGAAACAGTATTGCCATCTTTGCGTTACACACGCATCAGATTGCTGGATGAATTTCATAAAAAACAACGGCTTGGCGTGTCGCATGAATATACCAACGCCCCGTTTTTTGATAAAATCAGCACCAGCATCACTCATCAAAAAATCAACCAAGACACCGCTTCCACCAAAAAAGGGTGTAGCATCTATCCCACCGTGGATGAAAATTGTGAAGTTGGTACTGATAAAGCAGGGTCGTTTTCTATCAACGAATCGGCTTATTATGGCGAGCGGGCATGGCATGGCATGGTTAATCTTGATAAAGCATGGTCAGCGTTTGGTGCCAACCACCGCTCTCAACTAACAACAGGCATAAGCAAAACCCAAGCCACCTACCATCGCACCAATATCAACACACACGCACGCCATTTGGCATCTCACGTTGGACGTGAAGATGGCGTGGACGTTTATCAAGATTTGGGCGTGAAGATTTTTCGTGATGACGTGTGTTTTGACAAAGCCAACTGCACTCGCCTGCCCATTGACATGACCAACACCTTTATCGGTGCATCTTATGTGGCTCATTTTGACAAATTGGCGTTGAGCGGTTCGGTGCGTTTTGACCATAGTAACGTACGCTCTGATGATAAGGCGGTACGAAACAACACCTATCGTAATCACTCGTGGGGTGTAGGGGCAACCTATGACATCAATGATAATATTACCTTACTTGCCAAATCGTCCACAGGCTTTCGTGTGCCCAGCTTTCAAGAATTATATGGCTTTGACGGCAATGACGGCAATGAACGTGGGGGCGAATTTCACTTCATCCAAAACCTAAAACCCGAAACATCACTAAGTCACGAAGCGGGCATACGTTTTAATAATGGCGTGTGGGATTTAGAAGGCAGTATCTTTAAAAGTCGCTATCAAGACCTTATTGCCAAAGGCACATTGTGCATCCCAAACGCCAACTGCAACCTACCAAAAAACCAACAAACAGGCTATCACAACGCCCAAAATGCTGATTTAAAAGGCTTTAATTTGCGTGGACGGGTGGACTTAAATGCCGTGTATGACAAAATCCCAGAAGGATTGGTGGCATTTGGCTCGTACAATCAAATCCGTGCTGACCGCTTGTATCTTAATGACGGCGACTGGCATACGGTAGAATCCTACCCCCTAGAAGCAGTGCAACCGGGTCGGTTTGTCTATGGATTGTCCTACGACAACCCCAATGACAAATAGGGTGCAAGTGCCACATGGATTTATTCAAAAGCCAAAAATCCCGATGAGCTTGCCTTTCATCGCCAAAGTTTTGGCAATGGCTATGATAAAGCCACCACCGCCCTAACCACAAAGTCATGGGTAACACTGGATTTGGCAGGATACTATCACATCAACAAAAACATCAGCGTGCGAGCAGGCATCAACAACGCACTTGACTATCGCTACACTACATGGGAAAGTGCCAGACAATCATCAATCAAAGGAAGTGATTTGCTCGGTCATCAAAACCTAAGCCCGAGCAGATATGCAGCCGCAGGACGGAATTACACATTAGGAGTGGAGCTGACATTCTAGGGCGTGTTGAGCATTAATAACATTTTTACAAAATACGATAAAGATTAAACACTTTCATTAATTTTTGCATGAAAAATGGCTATCCGACCACTTAATTCAATTTAAAAAGTTAAGTAAAAAATCTTAAATTTCCACGGTTAAGTGGTTGGATTGTGGCTCGAAGTCAAAATCCTTGAAAAACGTGCGATTTTTCTCTTTTTTCATTGCGAATGCAAGTCGTAAAAATGGCGATGTTTTCAACACAAAATACCCCATCAAAGACACAAACACGTCCCAGTTACCAAAAAGCACTTTTTTATCATGGCAAAATCAGCTATGATATACCAATATCGTGTTATTTTTATTTTCAATTGGTTTTTTAAATAGTTTCTAAACCCAAACTTTATCGGATGCTCCCATGACTTATTTTAAGCCCCTAGCACTTGGTATCATTGCCTTGACTGCCATCGGCACCGCGCATGCCAACGACCTGCCCAATCTATCCCAAAGTCATTTTGACCAATGCCTAAACACCCTAAGAAATAGCAATAATTTTCGTGGCTTATCCAGCACCTTTGACCGTTACAGACCCAGCAGTCCTGACCCAACGGTGATTCGCTCACTCAACTATCAGCCTGAATTTAAAAAAGACCCGTGGGATTACCACGCATCATTGGTTGATAGTGAACGTGTGGCGGATGGTCTGCATGCCAAACACGAGATGGCAGACGTACTAAGACGCATTGAAAACCGCTACGGGGTCAAGCCCGCACATGTGCTTGGCGTGTGGGGTGTTGAGAGTAATTTTGGACAGACCCTTGGTAAAAAGGAATTATTTACCAGTCTTGCCACGCTGTCTTGCTTTGACCGTCGCCAATCATATTTCCGTGGCGAATACGCCAGTGCCTTACGCATCGTCCAAAACGGCGACATCCGACCACAGGACATGACAGGCTCATGGGCAGGAGCATTTGGCCAGACTCAGTTCATGCCCAGCACCTTTTTAGAATTGGCGGTGGACTTTGACAATGACGGACGTAAAGACCTTGTTAATTCTAAGGCGGATGCTTTGGCAAGTACCGCCAACTTCCTTGCCAAACGGGGATATCGCAGTGGCGAGCCTTGGGGTTATGAAGTCAAGCTAAACGGCTACTCGGGGTCAAGTGGTCGCACCAACAAAAAATCCATCAGTCACTGGCAAAACATGGGTATTACCCTACCTGACGGTCGCCCCCTACCGAACAACATGACATCAGCAGGGCTACTGCTACCTGCTGGGCGGCAAGGGCCGGCTTTCTTGGTAGGTAAGAACTTTGACACGTTCTATTCTTATAATGCATCCGAAAGCTATGCCCTTGCCATCGCCCATCTATCCACTTTGATCGAAAATAACGATACCAATGTTAATTTTGCCACCCCTTGGCCAACCGATGACCCTGGCATCAGCCGTCGTGAAGCCAAAGAAATTCAGCAGGCACTCATTAATAACGGCTACAATATCGGTAATGTTGATGGCATCATCGGTGACAACACTCGCATTGCCATCAGAGAATATCAACGTAAAATGGGCGTGCCTGCTGACGGACGTGCAGGACAAAAATTCTACCGTCTCATCATGGGCAATGCTGGCAATGTCAGCCCAACCTATCAGCCCGTGTCCAGCCCCATACAAAGTGTGAATTATGGCAATCAGACGGGCGTGATACACATTCGCCAAGATAACCAAAACCCATCCCAAAGCCCAAGCTCATCATTTAGCATCTCTCGGGGGTCGGTTAGTCAAAGCCACTCTGATCATATTTCTTATGGTGGCATCGTTTATCGCCGCATACAAAATCCTGATGGGACGACGAGCTTAGTGCCCGCCAACACTCATTGATGAACAATAAACCACAAAGGGGATGATATCATCCCCTTTTTTATTCAAAGTAGGGCGTGCCTGTCTTTGATATTTGCCATAAAAAACGCTCGTCTAAAAAAGCAGGGGAGTCGCCCGTTTTTCAAGGAAAAATAATCCGATCACTTATACTGGGTAAATTTTTAAAATTTTTCTTAATTTTTAAATTAAGTAATCGGATAGCCATTTTTCATGCAAAAATTGATAAAAGCGTTAAATTTTCATCATATTTTGTGAAAATATCATCAATGGCAGATATGTCCTATAAACACTCTAAAATGTAAATTGTGTTATAAAGGGTCGGCACGCCCTAGTACATAAACCTACTTTCAACCTTATATAAGTGATTGATTTATCAAAGGTAAATTAATTCGCCCCCATGGTTCAGAAAAAATCACCCAGCAATCAATAAGTTACCATGTTAAATGGGAGTGAAATAAATAATCAACCCCATAACCCATCTGATAATTTTTAAAAACAAGCCAATCATCCACATTGCCCCGAATGCGTTTACCTGTGGGTGTGGCATGAATGACCTTTGGCGGGAGATAACCGTAGTTTCGGCACAAAAATCTTATCACTTCAAGACTGGTGACAGGCTCACAATCACTTACCAAATACACAGACTTAGAAGCAGGCAAAGTTAATACCTGAGAAATCACTTGTATCAAATCATCACGATGAATGCGATTGGTGTAATGGGAGAGCGGCACGCCATCTATGTGGGCAGTTTGAGCCATTCTTTTCATCCGTGTACTGCCACCATGATAAATACCAGATGGTCTAACTATCACGCATCGCTCACCAAAGGCTTTTTGCAATACCTGCTCAGATTTTAACAGTATCTTGGCTGTATCTGTGGCAGGACATGCTATCGTATCAATATCCACCCACTCGCCCCCGCTCTCGCCATATACAGATGTGGATGAGACAAATAGTACGCGGTGCAGATTTGGCAAATCAAGGCTTGCGATATGCTCACACACCGCCAAATAACTCTCACGATAGGCTTGTACCCTATTGGTCATCTCATGGTTTGGCGTGATAATAATGGCGACATGACTAAATGGAGCAAGCTCATCTTGGGCGAGTGTCCTAGCATCTCTTTGCCAAAAATGTACAGGCTCATCATAGCTCTTGGCGGTGCGTGCCAACCCTGTGACATCATGCCCTGCCTGAGATAACATCTGGGCAACTGCCTTGCCAACAAAACCCTGCCCAATAATCAGATACTTATTTT
>NZ_JADFBZ010000007.1:0-60733 GCF_015223095.1 Moraxella sp. K127
TGGTAGGCGTAGGGTACATACCACGCACTTTTTTTATACAATAAAACAACCTAAATTTGATAATTTCACAAGGGCGAATATCATTCGCCCCTGCACGTTCAAATTTTAAAATATATCTTTATTGGGTTCTGGTTCAAAAAGTATGCTACAAGGAAAACCGTTCGTGGTGAGCTTGTCGAACCATAACGGTTTTCCTGCCCTTCGACAGGCTCAGGGTGAACGGAAAACCTAGTTCAGCATACTTTTTAGACTACTACCCTTTATTGAATATCTTTCATTTAAAAGCGTGTGATACACACCCCACAAAATGCCTAATTCTCCACTTTTTCTGCTTTTTCCACACGCTCCACGCCTATCCCCACCACACTCAAAAACCCCTTTGGCAATGCTCCGCCACGCCCTGCACGTTTGCCCTGATAGCTTGCCCAGTCGGCAGGTTTTAGGGTAAGTGTACGCTTATTGGTGCGAATGATGAGATTGTCCGTGTCAGCTAAGGCACACACTGCCACCAGCGTTTCGTTGTCTTTTAGGCTCATGAGTTTGTTGCCCTTGCCCTTTGCCAGTACGGGCAATTCATCACGGTTAAAGATAAGCAGATTTCCGCCACTACTCACCACCGCAATGTGCGTGGCGTTGTCCACAGGGGCAAATGGCAACAGGGTCGCCTCGCCCAGATTGACCACCGCTTTACCTGCTTTTTGGGCGGTGTCTAGCCCTTTGGTGTCGGTGATAAAGCCATAGCCTTGACTGCTGGCTAGGATAATGGGATAACTGCCAAATAGGGCTTGCTCAATTTTTACGCCATTTACCAAATTAAGCATACTGCTAATCGGCTCACCCTGCCCACGAGCGGACGGCAGACTTGCCGTGTCTAGCCCATAGCTACGCCCCATGTTGTCAAGCATGATGAGTCGCTCCCCCGTCTTGCCAAGGGCGTGCGTGGCGTACTCATCGCCTGTGCGAAAGTTTAGGGCGACAGGGTCAATCTCATGCCCTTTTGCCATGCGAATCCAGCCTGCCTTTGAGATGATGACAGTTACGCTCTCGCTCGGGGTCAGCTCGGACGCTTTGATGGCGACAGACTCTTCACGCTCCACGACAGGCGATTTGCGTTTATCGCCATGCGTTTTCATGTCGGCGGTTAGCTCGTCTATGAGTAGGTTTGTTAGGCTATCGGGGTTATTCATTTGCTCGGCAATGATAGCTCGCTCTTTTTGTAATTCATCTTGTTCGGCATTGAGTTCAATCTCTTCTAATTTGGCTAATTGGCGAAGTTTGATGTCAAGAATGGCGTCCGCTTGGGTATCGGACAGCCCATAACGGCTCATCAAGACCGCCTTGGGGTCGTCTTCGGTGCGAATGATGTGAATGACTTCATCAATGTGCAAATATGCAATGAGCAAACCTGCCAAGATGTGCAAGCGTTTGTCAATCTTATCAAGGCGGTTCTGCAAACGTCTTAGCACCACACTACGGCGTGATGAGAGCCATTCGGATAGGATTTGTTTTAAATTTTTGACTTCGGGTTTGCCATTTAGCCCAATCATGTTCATATTGACCCGATAGGACGTTTCTAGGTCGGTCGTGGCAAACAGATGAGCCATGATTTTGTCAATCTCAACCTTGCCCCGCTTAAACTCAATGACAATGCGGCAAGCGTTCTCGTGGTCGGATTCGTCATTGATGTCATTGACCCACGGCAGTTTTTTGTCGGTCATGAGTTTGGCAATCTGCTCAATGATTTTTGAGCCTGAGACTTGATAGGGCAGAGCGTCTATGATGACGGTGTTTTTGTCTTGTTTATCAATGTGATAAGTTGCTCGCATTTTGTAATTGCCACGCCCTGTTTCGTACATTTTGACAAGTTCATCTTTTGGCGTGATAATCTCGGCAGATGTCGGCAAATCAGGGGCAAGCACCGTTTTGCATAGCTCGGCTGTGGTGATGTCGGGGTTTTTTAGGAGCTTGATACACGCCTTGACGGTCTCGGTGAGATTGTGGGGCGGAATGTCGGTCGCCATACCCACGGCAATGCCTGTGGTGCCGTTTAGTAAGATGTTTGGCAAGCGAGCAGGGAGCGTGGCAGGCTCGCTCATCGTGCCGTCAAAGTTGGGGATAAAATCCACCGTACCTTCGCCAAGCTCGGACAACAGGGTGCTGGCGTAATTGCTCATCTTGGCTTCGGTATATCGCATGGCGGCAAAGGATTTGGGGTCGTCAGGACTGCCCCAGTTGCCTTGCCCCATGACAAGCGGATAGCGATAACTAAACGGCTGTGCCATAAGCACCATGGCTTCATAGCACGCTGTATCGCCGTGGGGGTGGTATTTGCCAAGCACGTCGCCCACGGTGCGGGCGGACTTTTTGGGCTTAGCGGTATGGCGAAGTCCTAACTCATTCATGGCGTAGATGATACGTCTTTGAACGGGCTTTAAGCCGTCAGCGATGTGCGGTAAGGCTCTGTCCATGATGACGTACATGGCGTAATTTAGGTAGGCAGATTCGGTAAATTCGGCAATGGAGCGGGTGTCAAAATCGGTTTTCATGGTGTGGTGTCAATAAAAAATTTGGGGTATTGTAGCAAACTTAATAAAAAATGGCTATTTGTCAGGAGGCTAAAAATATCCCTACCCAACACCCTAAATTTGTGCTAATCTAATAGGGCGTGCCTACCCTTTATAACACTATTTACAATATAGAAATATTTTAGAAAAAACTAATCGTTTTTGCATGAAAAATGGCTAAATCTTGTTTTTCATCGTCAAAAGCTCGTTTGATAGAATGGCTATCAAACTTCACTTTTTCCTTGAAAAACGGGCGATTTTTCTCATTTTTCCTTGAAAAACGGGCGATTTTTCTCATTTTTCATTGCAAATACAAAAGGCAGGCACGCCCTACCCAAATCCCTTATTTTATTAAGCCATTAGGTTTTATTAGCCATTAGGAGCTATCATGGACATCAACAAACACAAAGCCGATTTGCTTGCCCTAAAAGCAGAGTATGAATACCGCATTGACAAAATTACCAACCACCTAGAACACCCCCAAGATGAGCTAGGACATCATTGGGATGACCAAGCTGTTGCCGCCCAAGAGAATGATATGCGTAAAAATTTGCTCATCGAAGCCCAAGAAAACCTTGCCAAAGTCAATGTCGCTTTGTCTCGCATTGAAAACGACTTGTATGGCGAATGCAGTGAGTGCGGTGAAGAGATAGAAGAAGGGCGACTGGATGCGGTACCATATGCCACAGAGTGTATCAAGCACGCTAAGTAAACATATTGCTATTTTTTATTTTTTACTCCAAGGACGTTATTATGAGAAAATCTTATCTTTTTGCCCTGCCGATGGCAATTGGCTTGTTCGGCTGTAATCAGCAAGCTCCCACTCCTGAACCAAAACCTGCTGACAGTGCCACGACCAGTCAGTCCACGCCTGCCCCTGAGTCTGCCAATGACCTACCAGTGGACGCTCCTGTGGTACACGTGGCGATGACAGGCATTGATGAGCCGTTTACTTTTAAAGATGAAAAAGGTTCGCTCATAGGATTAGAGTATGACATCATGCAAGCGGTGGGTCAATCCCAAGGATTTAAGGTTGATCCGATTGTCATCTCTCCAAGCGACTTACTGTCAGGATTGGATGCCAAAAACTATGATTTGGTAATTGCGGTCATGGGTTATACTGATGAGCGTGCGTCTAAATATGGTGTTTCTAAGTCTTATTTTTCAACACCATCAGCGATTATGCACATCAAACCTGAGCTGACCATTAACAGCTACAAGGATTTGGCAGGCATGAATGTGGCGGTTGGTAGCGGTTCATTCCACGAAAAAGACCTAAAAGAGATGGGAACAACCAAATCATTAGATACACTTGATAGTACTTATTTGATGTTCCAAGGCATGGTACAGGGCAAATATGATGCCATCGTCCAAGACCAAACCATACTCCAATATACCGCCACCAAATACCCTGATGTCAAAACCACCATCTCGCCTTATTATGCCGATGAAAAAGAAGGTAATGACGATGTTGTCATGATTATGCACAAAGACAACACCGAACTGCTTGAAAAAATCAATCAAGGCATTGATGAGATTAAAGCCAATGGTAAGCTTGATGAGATTTCTCAAAAATGGCTGAACGCACCTGCACCAAAATGATTTGACAAGATTTTGGAAATCATCCATTAATTTTCCCAATCATCAAACAAAAAACGGTTCAATCGCATGAACCGTTTTTTATGGTCAAGTGTTTAGGGTAGGCACGCTCTAAATCTTAACCCACACTTCGCCTTGCCTTGACCACGCTTGGCTGTTGCTCGATTTTTGCAAGCAGACGAGACAAATGCTCAATGCCTGCCACTTCCACAAAGAATTTCATCTGAGCGTCCATGCCATCATCAAAGACTGTCTCGGCACGTTGGATATTGACTTTCTCACGGTCGATGACATTAAACAAATCCCTAAGCAGTCCGTCAGTGGCGTGAGCGTCCACGACCACACAGACAGGCTGATACCGCCCAAACTCCGCTTGCCAGTCGGCACAGACGACCCGCTCGGGCTCTTTTTGGGCGAGCCGTGACAGCTCCACGCAGTCGCTACTGTGGATACTGATCCCATTCATGAGCGTGATAAAGCCTGTGATGGGTTCGCCATGCACGGGGTTACAGCATTTGGCAAGGTGTATCTCGACATTGTCAAGCCCATGCACGTCAATCTTGTATTTGTTGGGGCGAGTTTGGGGTTTGGATTCGATGTGCGTTTCGCTGACATTGGGCGTGCTTAGGTTCAAGTCCTTGATGATTTTGCCTGAGATTTGGCTAACTCCAATCTCGCCCATGGTGATGGCAAGATACAGCTCATCTTCGCCCTTATAGTCCAGCTCTCGGCACAGCACACCAAGATCCACACCCGACACCGCCACGCTTAGTCGCTCTAACTCACGCAGTAGCAGGGCTTTGCCCGTTTCGATGTTTTTGTCACGGTCTTGTTTATTAAACCATTGACGTAGTTTGGATTTGGCACGATTGGTGTGGATGTAGCCGAGCGATGAGACAAGCCAGTCACGGTTCGGCTCACGGCTTGATTTGGTGATAATCTCCACTTGGTCGCCAGTTTTGGGCTGATGGGTCAGTGGCACATAACGCCCGTTTACCCTTGCCCCTTGGGCACGGTTGCCAACTTCGGTATGCACATAGTAGGCAAAGTCAAGCACGGTCGCCCCTTTGGGCAGCTCGGTGATGTCTCCGTCTCGGCTAAACACGTAGATTTGTTGGACGTTATCAAGGTTATCAAGCTCTATCTCGTCGCTCTCGCTTTTGTCTCCGCCTAAGAGCTGTCTTAGCGAGCTGATTTTGGCGGTGAGATAGTCATCTGTTTTGCCCTTTAAGCCCTCTTTATAATTGACGTGCGACGCCTTGCCAAGCTCCGCCTCAAAGTGCATGTCAAAGGTGCGAATCTGCACTTCTAGGGTACGGTTCTGGGCGATGACGACCGTGTGTAGCGACTTGTAGCCGTTGGGTTTGGGGTTGGTGATGTAGTCATCAAACTGCTCGGGGACGTGTCGCCACAGTCCATGCACCACGCCTAGGGTGTGATAGCATTCGGCGTTGGTGTTGACCAGTACTCGCAAGGCTCTGATGTCATAGAGTTGGTCAAAGGATAGGTTTTTCTTTATCATCTTGCGATAGATAGAGTAGATGTGTTTGACACGCCCTGAGACTTCGCATTTGATGCCGACCCGATTTAGCTCATCGGTGAGTGTTTGCTTGACTTCTTCGATGTAGCACTCACGCTCGCTCCGTTTTTGGGCAAGCAGACTGGCGATACGTTTGTACTCATCGGGGGCAAGATAGCGAAAGGCTAGGTCTTCTAACTCCCATTTTAGCTGAGCGATGGATAGGCGATGAGCCAATGGAGCGTAGATGGTCATGACCTCACGAGCCACTCGCTTTTGGCGGTCGGGTGTGGCAAAGGACAGCTCACGCATGGCAAAGGTACGCTCGGCAAGTTTGATGAGCACCGCCCGCACGTCATTGGTGGTGCTAATGAGCATGCTGTATATGGTGGATAGCTGTTCACGGTTGTTATTTTCAAAATAATCTTCAAGCCGTTTGTTGCCCTCTATCGCCTCAGACAGTCGCCCCATGGCAAGCGTGTCTTCGATGAGATGGGCGATGTCCGCCTCGAACTCATGAGCGATGGTGTCCATGCCAATCAGTTCACGCCGTACCGAGCGATAGAGCATGGCGGCGACCAGTGCGTTTTCATCTTGGAACAGATACGCCAAAATGTCCGCCATGCCAATGCCCGTCACATACGCTCCCGAGCGAGAGTTATGGGGTTTGGATGATTGTACTTGTACAAATTGGCAGGCTTTTTTGAGCAGGGGCAACTCATCTTTGCCGATACGTTGGGCGACATTAGATAGCCACTGGGCGACATCGATGTCCGTCTCGCTAATCTTGGCAGGCGTGTCGGTGGCGTGGCTGTGGTCGTGGGTGGTGGTGAGTTTTTGACTGTGAAGCTGTGCCTGAAAATCGGGGTGTAATTGGTCTGCCACAAGGCTTGCTGCTAGGCTTGCACTGTCGCCTGAGTCTTTGCCTGTCAGCAGGGGCAAGCTGTCTCGAATCTGTACCACGTCATGTCCTTTAATCTAAACTTTCAATCACTGTTTGATAAAATATATAGGCATTGTCATCAATCATGTCTTTGGGCGGATTTGTTGGGGTGGATTGTGATTTATCCTATCAACGCATTTATTTGAGCGTTGCGTTTCATCCTATACACCCAACCAACTTGATATCCACCATGGGTTTGTAGGGGTGTGCTGAGCATACCCTTTGATGGCATTACTACACAAGGCGTGCACAGCACGCCCCTACATCCAAACATTATTGTACTTGTAGTAATTTTAAAGTTTCTTGGGTGGATGTCCATGTTTTAAAAAACATCTTGCATTAAACAATGCCAATGATAAAACACTATTATTGCATTTTCGGGGCATTTTTAAAAGCCAAAAACCCCTAAAATTTACCAAAATTTCCTGCCTACTTTGCCAAAAACTGTGGTATAATGGTTCTCTTTGGTAAAATAATTTGCCAAAACATCGCTGAACCTGCTTATTTTCTATTCATATTATAATATATAATAAGCCACATCGTAGGCTAGGACGGTTTTGCCGTCAAATGTGTTTAAGAACGAGTTAAGTTCGTTTTATACTTCTGGGCGTTTGGATATTTCATCATTACGTTTAATGATAAATATATCAGAAAAATGCAAATTGCCATTGTTTATTTTTTAATACAATTAAAATGGCACGTCTAAAATGACTTCTGTGTACTTCTTATCATCATGATTGCTGATTTTGTCAAGATTGGTTTTGATTATAAAACCAATGGCAAACTGTTGGCAGTATGAATTGTCTTCGGTGTTTTTGTAAAACATGATTGGGTTTGGCAAGGGTTATCCTTTGCCATTTAGATGACTTTTTAAGATACTTCTTTCTCAATTTAACATGGTAACTTATTGATTGTCCCATAATTATTTTTTGGGTGTAGGGGCGAATTGCAATTCGCCTTTGATAAATCAATCACTTATACAAGTTGAGATTGGGGTTTAAGATTTTTTTAAATAGACATTTTAAAAACCTAACCACGTTCGCCAAGCCAGCGATTATTATCAACATCATGACATCAAGGTTATTTATGACAACCCAACACCAACAAGATTTTGCCCCACAAAATGAGCAAACAGGCGAACAACCCACCGAGCAAAAAGAGCAAAACAGCTTAACGTTTGAGCAGTTGCAACTTGCCAAACCCATTTTAAAAGCCCTAACCAAATCAGGTTATACCACGCCCACGCCCATTCAGGCAGGGGCAATCCCCCACGCCATAGACGGACGTGATTTGCTATTGTCTGCCCAAACAGGCTCGGGCAAAACGGCGGCGTTTGTCCTGCCGATTTTGCACCAATTAGCCCAGCCAAAACCTGCCGAAAAATCCAGCGAGTTTAGCCAAAAATCACACAATCGCCACCAAAAGACCGCCATTAAAGTCCTGATACTGACCCCCACCCGAGAGCTTGCCATGCAGGTGCAGGACAACGTGCGTAAATACAGCAGTGAAATGCGTGGGATTTTTAGCGTGCCATTGGTTGGCGGAGCTCCGTATGGCGGACAGATTCGTGCCTTGCGTAAGGGCGTGCAGATTGTCATCGCCACCCCCGGTCGCTTGATTGACCACATGAATGACGGACGTGTGGATTTGTCCGAGCTTGACACGCTGATACTGGACGAAGCTGACCGTATGCTGGACATGGGTTTTGCCGATGACATTAAGACGATTTTGGAAGCCGCCCCAAGCGAACGCCAAACTGTGATGTCGTCAGCGACGTGGGACGGAGCGGTTGGTAAGATTGCCGAGAGCTTTACCGTGAATCCTGAGCGTGTCTCTATCAAAGTTGAGTCGGCTCATATCGATGAGAGCGTGTATTTTTGTGATGATTTTCACCACAAAAACAAGATTTTGATTGAACTTCTAAACAACCCCGAGATTAACCAAGCGGTGATTTTTACCGCCACCAAACGCAGTACCGAACAGCTTGCCGAGTCGCTCACCGAAGCAGGATTATCGGCTCGCTACCTGCACGGCGATTTGCCACAAGGCAAGCGTAACCGTATCATCAGCGATGTCAAGTCGGGCAAGTGTAACTTTTTGATTGCCACCGATGTCGCCGCTCGTGGCATTGACATCTCTGCCATTAGCCATGTGGTGAACTATGATTTACCCCGCCAAGTCGAAGACTATGTACACCGCATTGGTCGCTGTGGGCGAGCAGGGCGGACAGGGGTCGCCATGAACCTATGTAGCATGGACGACAGACGTCAGCTCGGACACATCAACCGCTATCTAAACCGTGAAATGAAAGAAGAAGTGGTTGCAGGACTAGAACCCAAACGTCCCGCCCCAAGTGCCAAAGACAAAGACGGCAGACGTGAAGGGCGTGGCAGACGTGGCGAGCGTTATGGTCGCTCGGGCGGTCGTGGTTTTGGGCGTGGCGAGAGAGCAGAGTTCGGCACTCGTTCAGGGCGGTCATCATTTGGCGGTCATGACAGACAGGCTTATGATAAGCAGGCTTATGACCGACAAGGCGACAGACCAAACCGTGAACGCCAATACCGCACAGAGCGATATGAGCGTGGCGAGAGCGGACGTGATGAGCGTTTTGCCAAGCCATACCAAGAGCGTTTTGGCGATAGAGACGACAGACGTACTCGCCAAGACAGAGACTATCGCCAAGATAAGTCCAAATCTTTTGGCTATGCCCGTGAAAACAGCCGTGAAAATAGGTACGAAAGTTATGCCCGTGAAAACAGCCGTGAATTTGGACAACGTGATAATACCTACAAAGGCGAGCGTGCATGGCGTGATGACAAACGCAAGGACAGCAGAGAGACGGCAAAATTTGGCGGTAGAGACGGCGTGAAAAAGCCCTACAAAAAACGAGCGGTCGAAGAAGTGTTCTTTGCCAAACGCCAAGAGAAAAAAGCCAAACGCAAATTTGGCGAGCTGTGATGTTTTTATTGCAAAAATGGACAAAAACCCATGTTTTGGCATGGGTTTTTGTTTTTGGGTTTAATGAACTGTTAAATTAATCTTAATAAATTCATCTTAAAAACGCACAGACGCATTCTCGCCCAAGCTATCGGCAACCTTACCGCCTGTAATGGCAGACGCTGTTAGTTTGAACATATTAACGACACTGTTGCCACTTAGCCAGTATTCTGCCCCATTGGGGACGACTTTGATGAGTTGTACATTGGCATCATCTTTGCCATTGGCAAAAAAGGCACTGTACGTGGGCGACCACAGCTCATCGAGTTTGGCAGGGTTGGCGACCAACTCGGCTTTGCCATTGATAGACAGATAGTCTTTGTTATTTTGGGCGGTGTAGGACAGATTGACCTGTGGGTTTGCCTTGATGTCGGCAACGGTTTGGGTGCTGGCGTCAGCGATGAACCAAATCTCTTTTTTAGCCAAATCAAACTCGCTGGTTGTCATGGGGCAGGCGTGCAAATGTCCGTCTGCGGTAACGGTTGTCATCATGGTAAATTTGATGTCTTTGACCAACTCGCCAATGGTGTCAATGTGGGTTTGGGTGTCGCTCATGGGATTGTCCTTATTTATCAATGAGTTAAAATTGCTTTATCACTAGGGCGTGCCTGCCGTTGGTATTTGCAATGAAAAATGAGAAAAATCGCACGTTTTTCAAGGAAAAAGTGAAGTTTGATAGTCGTTCTATCAAACAAGTTTTCGCCTTCGAGCCACAAGATTTAGCCATTTTTCATGCAAAAATTGATTGAAATTGTCAAGTTTTCATCTTATTTTATAAAGATGTTATCAATGATAGGCGCGCCCTAAATCGTGATGTCTTACTTTAACAAGTTCTGCCCCATTTACCAAGTAAATTTATGTACCGCTTTGTGTGCTTATGTAAGTTATGCCTTGGTTGTGTATAAGCAAATCATGCGTATGTGTGAACAAATCGCCATCTGCCCTATATAACACACCAAAAAGCCCCAATCATTGGGGCTTGGTTGGGGCGTATCCGCCTTTTATTTTTGCAAATTTTTAAAATTGACGCTGTTATTTCACATCAATTTGACGGCGAAACTTTTGCCCTGCCTTAAAGGTAACGACACGGCGAGCCTTGACAGGGATAACTTCCCCTGTTTTGGGGTTGCGACCGGGGCGGGACTTTTTGTCTTTTAATTCAAAGTTGCCAAAGCCTGAGAGCTTGACTTCTTTACCGTCCGCCAAACTTTGGCTAATCTCACTAAAAAAGGTATCCACCAATTTGCGAGCGTCTTGGCGAGTCATACGCAGGCGAATGGTCAAATGGTCTACCATGTCTGCTTTGGTTAAGGTTGCCATGTGTTATCCTTTTAAAATTAAATTAAAATCGGCATTGCTAATCAATGACTGTTTGGGTTAGGGCGAACCACATTCGCCCCTGATAAGTCAATACATCAGCTATCACGCAGTTGTGCTTGGTATTTGTCGGTCAATGCCACAATCACCCTATCCATAAGAGCCTTAATCTCATCATCAGACAGGGTACGAGTGGTGTCTTGTAAGGTCATGGCAAACGCCAATGATTTTTTGCCTTCGGGCAGTTTGTCGCCTTGATAGACATCAAACAAGGCAACGTCTGTCAAATGCTCGCCTGCCACATCACGCACGACATCTGCCACGTCTTGCCATGCCAAATCCTTATCCACGAAAAACGCCAAATCACGGCGAACGCTTGGGAATTTGCTTGGCAAGGCGACATCAAGGGCGGTGCAGTGCAGATTGATGAGTTTATCAAGCTCAAACTGAGCCACCCACACCGTCGGCAAATCTAAGGCGGTGCTGATACTGGGGTGCAACTGCCCAAAATAGCCAATCCGCTCACCACCCACCGACACATACGCACTTTGCCCTGAATGCAAAAACGCCAAATCTGCCCGCTCATAATGGGGCGTGGCGTGGCGTGGCAGTAGGCTCTCCACGTCCGCTTTTAGGTCAAAAAAGTCCACCGTACGCACGCCATGAATGCTGTCGGTTGCCCGTCCTGTGGCGATGATAGCAAGGCTTGGGATTTGCTCCAAACTTGCCACGTCTTTACCAACAAATGACAAACCCGTCTCAAACAGTCGTACGTCCGCTTGCTGGCGGTTTAGGTTGTGGCTCACGATAGGCAGTAGGCTAGACAGTAGCGTACGTCTCATGACCGCAAGCTCTGATGAGATTGGGTTGGCAAGGGGCAAAATCTCGCCCAATTTGTCATCGTGGAGCAGTTGTTCTAATTTGTCATCACAAAAGCTAAAACTCACCGCTTCAAAATAGCCCTGTTTGGCAAGGGTTAATTTAAGCGTATGGGTCAAATCTGCCGTATCGTCATAGCTCATGTCCACCGCAAACTGTGGCAGGCGTGGGGCGATGTTGTCATAGCCATACACACGGGCAATCTCTTCAATAATATCTTCGGATATGCTGATGTCAAAACGATGACTTGGGGGCTGGCAGACAAATGCCGTACCGTCAAACGTGGTATGGATTTCTAGGCGGTTTAATAAGTCGGTGATGTCATCGGCAGACAACGCCACGCCAAGCAGTTTTTCTACCTTGTCAAATGGCACACGCACAGGCTCACGTTTTGGCAAATCTGCCACGCTCTCTGCCATGGTGATTTGTCCGACTTGACCGTTTGCAATGGTTGCTATCAAGGTCGTGGCACGGTCAAGGGCGATTTTTGGTAAGTCAAAATCCACCCCACGCTCAAATCTGGCACTGGCATCGGTGTGCAAACCAAAGCGTCTGGCACGCCCTGCGATGTTTAGCTGATTAAAATGAGCCGATTCTAACACGATGTTGGTTGTGCTGTCCGACACCGCCGAGCGAGACCCACCCATAATCCCTGCCAGTGCAAGCACGCCCACGTCATCAGCGATAACAAGCTCATCACCTGTTAGGGTAATGGTTTGCTCGTTTAACAGTTCCACCGTTTCGCCTTGATTGGCAAGGCGTACCGTAATCGCTCCCACGATTTTATCAGCGTCAAATGCGTGCAGGGGCTGACCGAGTTCTAATAGGATAAAGTTGGTTACGTCCACCAAAAAATTATGGGTACGCAGACCGCTTGCCATAAGATTGTCTTTGAGCCATTTGGGGGTTTTTACGGTGCGGTCAATGCTACCGATGTACTGGGCAAGATAGCGTGGACAAGCGGTCGCATCCGCCACCTTGACATTTACCGTCTTATCCAATGTGGGGGCGGTTTGACTTATCTGTGGGCGGTTTAGGGGCAGGCGGTTTGCCACGCTCATCTCACGAGCCAAGCCAAGCACGCTTAGGCAGTCGCCACGGTTGGGCGTGATTGCCACATCAAAAATCTGTCCGTCAAGCCCCAAATAATCTCGTACATTGACACCAATCGGGGCATCATCGTCCAACTCCAAAAGCCCGTCTATCTCATCAATGAGACCAAGCTCGGACGCACCACAAAGCATACCTTGACTCTCCACGCCACGCAGTTTGCCTTTTTTGATTTTAAAGGGCTTGTCATCCTGACTTGTGCTTGGGGGCGGTAACTCTGCCCCGACTGTGGCAACCGCTACTTTTAGTCCTGCTCGTACATTACTTGCCCCGCAGACGATTTGTAGGGGGGTGTCGGTGCCAACATTGACGGTCGTTACGCTTAATTTGTCGGCATCGGGATGTTTGTCGCAGGTGATGACCTGTCCCACAACCACGCCACCAAACATGGGGGCGATAGGCTCCATGCCGTCCAATTCTAAGCCAAGCATGGTAAGCTGTTCGCCCAATTCGGCAGATGAATTAGTGGGATTGACCCATTGTCTAAGCCAGTTTTCGCTGATTTTCATAAGCTTCTCAAATTATTTAAATAGTTTTAAATTAGGGTATTGGGGAATGATTGTGTCTTCTGTGATTAAGGTAAAATTTTCACTCATGGCTTGGGCGATTATCAATCTGTCAAAAGGGTCTTTATGATATAAAGGCAAGTCTTGCACCAGTAAGCAATGCCCTGACAATACTGGTAATTCCAAATACTGATTTTCAATCAAATGCTGATAAAGCAATTTGACATCAACATCAAAACCTGCCTTACCCAACGCCTTTTTAATGGCAACTTCCCACAAATTGACTGTGCTAAAATACACTTTGACATTTTTATTTAAAAGCAAAGCCTTTAATCTTTCATCTAGCTTTTGAGGTTCTTGGGCAAGCCAAATGACGATATGAGTGTCTAATAAATACATCAGTCCACACCAAACAGTTTTGCCACTTCATCATCGCCCCAATGAATGTCATCAGGAACAGCCCCTTGTCCTTGCATAAAGCCAAAACGCTTTTCGCCTTTTTTATTTAGGTCGTAAGTTTGCGACTCATCAAATGCCAAATCATCAGGCAATAGCGTTACAATCAGGCGAGCATTTTGTACCTGTGGGGGTGTGTCTAGCCATTTTAATTGACCGTGTTCAATGACGGCTTGATAACTTTGCAACATGATTGCACTCCTTGTTGATTAAGCAAACTGCCCCAAAAATCTTACGTCATTTTGGAAAAAGACTCGCAAATCATCAATGCCATAATACAGCATGGCAAAACGCTCAATGCCTAGCCCAAAAGCAAAACCTGTATATTCATCAGGGTCAATGCCACAGTTACGCAAAACTTGGGGGTGTACCATGCCACAGCCTAACACTTCTAGCCATTTGCCACTGTCAGACAAAATATCCACTTCGGCGGACGGCTCGGTAAATGGGAAAAAGCTCGGACGAAAACGCACGGTCATCTCTTTGCCAAAAAACGCATTCAAAAATTCATGAATCACGCCCTTTAACTCGGCAAAATTAGATGATTTTGAAATCATCAAGCCTTCCATTTGATGAAACATGGGCGAGTGCGTCTGGTCGCTATCACAGCGATACACACGCCCAGGGCAGATGATACGCAGGGGCGGTTCGCTCTTTTCCATGGTGCGAATCTGCACCCCACTGGTGTGCGTGCGTAGCAGGTAGTGAGCGTCAAAATAAAAGGTGTCGTGCATGGCACGAGCAGGGTGGTGGTCGGGGATATTTAGGGCTTCAAAGTTGTAGTAGTCGCTCTCCACTTCGGGGCCTGTCGCCACGCTAAATCCTGCCTGTACAAAGAATTTTTTCATGCGTTCGGTGGTGAGCGTAATGGGGTGCAGACCGCCTGTGGGCTTGTGGCGGGCAGGGAGCGTGATGTCTATTTGCTCGGCAAGTAGTTTGGCGTTTAGTGCCTGTGCCGACAGCACCGCCCCACGCTCATCAAAGGCGGTGGCAATGCGGGTGCGAAGCTCGTGCAGGTATGCCCCATAGGTTTTTTTGCCGTCTGCGTCCAGTCCGCCCATTTGCTTAGATAGGGCGGTGATGGGGGATTTTTTGCCTTGCAATGCCCCTTTTAATTCTTGTAGTTGGGCGGTGTCGCAAGCCGTGCCAATCGCTTCGATGACCTGTTTGGCATAATCATCAAAATCATCACTGCTAATATCTGCTAGGGGTTTATCCAAATGCGATAGGGCAAGCACCACATCTAAGGGAGAATGAGTATCAGTCATGTTCGTTATCATCATGAATTTAAAAGAACTATTGTAAAAAATAATTATAAAAATGTAAACAAAAACCACGCCATTTTGGCAAAAACCGACAAATTATGGGTAAATATGACTGATTTTTTGGTTTTAAAAGACAATGGTGAGCATAAAATATTAACAAATAAGCCATTAGTCAGCCTAGACATGAAAGTGATTATTATTAACTTAGCTTAAATAATGTTGTTACATAAAATCATGACAAAAATGTGAAAAATTAATTTTTCCTACTTGACATTTTCAAAAATCAACATTATTCTACACAAACAAAGATTTTTGTATCATTTAGTTACATAACATAATATTTAGTTATGCATATGTATCACAAAATGTCATGTAGCCACCCAAGTCACTTCGACTAAGCGTTAGCCATTACAAATCTTTTGTGCTTTGTGACTTGGATGTTATTTTTTGGTGTTAAGGAGAACAAACTTTCTATGCACAAGCTAATCCACCCCTTTCATCCACTTGCCAGACAGCTTTGTTGGGTTGCTCCCATGTCTGTTTTGGCATTGTTTGCCATGCCAGCTTATGCAGTTACGTTGGAGATACCATCGGTCAAAGATGGTCTTAACCTTAGCATCTATGGCAGCATCAACCCAAATTTTAGTACCGAATCCAATAAGTTTAGCTACTCTTATGGTGACCCAGAGATTTTTGGCAATAAGGGCAGCATTGCTGATGTGCTTGTCAATCAAGACCGTAAAGACAGTGATGAACAGCTAAGATTAAATGGTCTTGATTCAGGTTCGATTAACTTTTATCTTAGACAAAGACTGACCCCAAAAATTACCGCCAACAGTTCCATCTTAATAGAAGCTTCTAAAAGTTACAGCAGTAACTGGGGTGCTTATTGGGGTGTTGGCTTTGATTTTGGTTCTTTTGGTGAACAAGGCAGACTTACTGTTGGCAGTTATCACAATGGACTTGATGTCAGCCAGACAGATTTATACATGCTAAACACCTTAAATGATGGTGGTACCAACATTAATGCCAAATATACAGGCATTCCCAATCTAACTTTATCCGCCTATCACATGCTTACTCAATCAGCAGATATTAATAATCATGATGATTATGACAAAGGATGGCATCACAGCGATGGGGTGTCTGCCAAATATGACTTTGACTTCGCCCCACGCAAGACACTGACATTGACAGGGGGTTATGGTCGCAGTCAGGGGGATAATGATACATTAAATGCTTATAATACCAAAAAGGCAGATGCTTATCTGCTGGGTGTTGGCTTTGGTCATAATGATTGGACGGTTGGGATAGACTATGGCGAGCGTGAAGAGACATACAACGGTGCCATCACCCGTGGTGTGGATAAAAAAGTCTATGGTGCCAAAGTGGACTATGAATTCACCCTACGCCTAAAAGGCACGCTAAGCTATGGACACAGCCATTCTAAAAATAATACACCCATACCTTTTGCAAGAATGGTGAATTTTGGTAGGTTAGAACCTTATTCTGGGGTAGAGGCATTATTTTTTGATAAAGTCAAGCAGAACCGATACGGAGCGACCTTGGAATACAAACTGTATCAAAACATTACCCTAAACGGTTCGCTGACCAATTTAAAGACCGTAAACCATGTCAGCGAAGGTGAATTTAGCCGCCGTGAACAGCTCACCGCCAACATTGGGGCGTCATTCTCATTTTAATCAGTTAAAGGACTTTTATGAAAACAGCTCAATCTTTTAAATTAACCAAAATCGCCCTAATGACAGGCGTCATGCTAATGGCAACCAGCACTCAGGCAGTTTATAATCTTTATAAAAAAGACGGTCTGTCTTTGGACATCGGTGGGCAGATTGACATGCAAGCGACCAAGCAGGATAAACAATTTGTGCTACAAAGTCCGATGTCAGATGCTTATTTTGATAAGACAAATAATTGGCTTTGGTCTGATATCACACCAAAAGGCACAAAGCTTTCTGTTACGGATAAAAAACCACGCCTAGGACAAAACCACGGCGTATCCTATGTGGATTTTCGTGGTTCACAAGAGTTGCCAAATGACTGGCGAGTGACGGGCAATGTTGGCTTTGGGTATAGTAATGGGCGTGATTTTTATCTGTCTAATTCTAGCCTGTCTTTTGACAAACGTCATCTGGGGGCGATTAGCTTAGGTCGCCAATATCTGCACACCAACTACGTCAATCGTACCGGCACAGATACACCACTAGATATTTTTAGCAGTAGTGCGGTGCGTTTGGACTATTATGGTGTCAAAGGACTGCAAACCAGTGCTTATTATAGTTTTGCAGGCTATAACGATGTGACCAAAGAAAATAACACCGAAGTGGATTTAGGTTATGGTGTGTCAGCAAGTTATCGCTTGCCCATCGCCCACAGTCAAAGCCTAAGAGTGGCGGCAGGTTATACACACAGTGCTTATAATCCTGTAAGTAATATTGTTCTAGAAGAGCGAATTGCCAACAAAAACACCCTAAACCGCTATCCACAAAAGGTTGATGGTGTGGCGGCATCACTAGAATATCAAGCAGGTAAATTCTTGGTAGCGGCGGATATTGGTCGCAAAAAAGAGGACATGTCAGACAGTCGTAACACACCTTTGGATGAACGCAACACCGATTATTTGGGAGCTAAGATTGCCTATGATATTAACCCTGTTTTGCAGGTGAGTGCAGGTTATGGCACTAAAAAAGCTAAGACGAATTTGAAAAAGGGTGCATTAGCACTCACCAATGATGCAGACGCTTTACGTGAAATCTATCAAGGCGGTAACCCAAACGATTTGGCAAAGTATTCTTATGTAGGGGCAGGCGAGCGATATCTGTATGATAAAGCCGACACCAAAGAAGCGTATGTGCAGATGGACTATCGCATCCGTCCTAATGTCCGTGTTTATGGTCGTTATGACAGCGAAGAGACAATTTATAAAGTTGATGGTAAGGATGCTGGCAAATTGACCGATGATAATGTGCGTGTGGGCATGGTATTTACGTTCTGATACCACGCCAAAAACCCTAGGGCGGGCGATTGCTTGCCCTTGATGGGTGCATGTGTAGGCTGATTTGCATGGCAAAAATTAAGGAGTTGCCCATGATAAAATTAAAACTCACCACGCTGTCATTGGCGGTGCTGTCATGTGTGTGTATGACACAGACACATGCCAATAACGATACTAACAGCAATAAACCAAACTACCCAAAAACTCGGGTGCATCAAGACAGTTATGACCCCTTTTTGTATGGTGAATTTGGCATCTCTGCCAATAGTGCAGGCATAAAAAATGCCCAATACACAAATAATCAGCACGCCCCAGATGATGGCATTGACCATTATCCTACCGCCACTTATGTGGATGAATACCGCTGGTTAGAAGAGTATGATAATATTGATGCGTATGTTGCCAAAGAGACAGATACTGACCGTGAACGCAACTTCATTGGTACTCGTTTTGAAGATGACAGACCATCGGTAGCCAGAACCACCAAATATCTACAAACCGTGCAACCTAAGGCATCCAGTGAGGTAAATGATTGGGTTGATGAGCAAAATGAGTTAACCGAAGCATACATTCAAAACTCTGCCATCTATGAGCAACTAAAAATAAACCACGATGCTCTAAAAGATGTTGAGCATACCATGAGTCGTTTTTATCGGGATAAGGTTGGTGAGATTCGCCATTATCGCCATGTTGATGGTTTTAGTCGCATTGAGCGTATTGACCCAGATGGCACCCGTACCGAGCTGGTTAATCAGGCAAACATCTCCCCAGATGGCAGTGCTGCCATTCGTAGTGTCAAGGTCAGTAAAGACGGCTCTTATGTGTCATTTTTTGTGCGTCAAGGTTCCGCTGATATTGATCCCACCTTTTTGCATGTGGTAGACACTCACACAGGCAAACTTGCCACACCCATCATCAAAGGTATTAGGCGAGATGCCTTGGCATCTACATGGCTAGATGATGATACGTTATTTTATGTGGGCAGTGTGCCACAGCTTGCGGTCTATCGTCGTGATATTGGTAAAGAGCGTTTTCATGACCCCATCGAAACCAACTCAAACCAAGTGGGCGGTGGTGCGATTACCAGTATCTATTTTGATGGCGATGATGACCGTTATTTGGTTATGGATGGCATGTACTGGGGAGCAACAATGGCTTACATCAAAGACCGCAAGACGGGCGATGTGTATCGTCTGCATGACAATAAATTCTTTGATAAAGCCGTTAGGTACAATCCAGCTTTTAATAATAACATCTTGGCACAGCTGATACATTTTGACCCAGAGACCCGTGATGTGTGGTTTATTAGCGGGGAGAATGACCGTAGGGGCGAGCTGATTAAGAGTAATCTTGACAATCTAAAAAAGCGTGAAGTGGTGGTTAGTATTCCGCAGGATTTGGATTTGATGCGTGATGCGTATTATCACGAAGAAGGTAGTGGCTATTTCTTGGTAACTTATCTAAAAGATGGGGTAAGTCGCCTTAAACTGGTGGATGCAACCACAGGTGTCTTTTTAAAAGATTTGACGCCACCACAGGGAGCGGGCTTTATCTCTGAGCTGACTGGTAATTTGGTGAACAAAGAACAGACCGATTCCAACCACGAAGTGGACGAAAATGACGCTGAATCCAACGAAAACTATGTGCAGTTTCGTTTTGAAAACCCAACTTTCCCGCCCACAGATTATAAGTACAGCATTGCCAAAGATGAGTTTTTGGATATTCGTCGCTTTGACCTAGCACCATTTGATGAGACGCAGTACGAAAGCAAAGTGGTGTTTTATACATCTTATGATGGTACACAGGTGCCGATGAATATTAGCTACAAAAAAGGCATTACCTTAGATGGTAAGAACCCGACATTATTATACGGTTATGGTGGTTATGGTGTCATCTATGACCAAACCTTTGGCTTTCCTGCCAATACCGCATGGCTAGAAAATGGTGGTGTTTGGGCTCATGCCTTTATTCGTGGTGGTGGTGAATATGGACAAGAATGGCAAGATGCCGCTAAGCATACCAAACGCTTGACAGGTTATGATGACTTTGCCGCTGCTGCTGACTATCTAAATCAAGCAGGCTATGCCAATCCTGACCATCTAGGCATTATTGGTGGGTCTAACGGTGGTCTTTTGGTGGGGGCGGCGATGGTGCGTCATCCAGAGAAGTATCGTGTGGCATTCCCACAAGTGGCAGTGCTTGACCAATTACGCCAAGCGGACATGGGTATTACTCAGTATTGGATGGAAGAGTATGGCGTGCCATCAGAAGGTCGTCGTGTTTATGATGTTTTGATGAGTTATTCTCCTTATCACAACCTAAACGCAGGTACTTGTTACCCATCTACCTTGGTGCAGACATCCAAGCGAGATGACCGTGTGGTGCCGTCGCATTCTTATAAGTTTGTTGCGCGTTTTCAAGAGATAGAAAGCTGTGGTCGTCCCGCACTGCTTCATGCTGCCGAAAACCAAGGACATAGTCCAAATACCTATAATGAGCGAAAAGAAGACGAGCTTATGACGATTGCTTTTGCGTTCCAAGAGATGGGCGTGACAGACATACCAAATCTAGAAGTGCGACCTACGACCGATGAGATGAAGACAGACAAATGGCGAGCCGAAGATGAAGCCAAGCGTCAAAAACGTCTCAAGGAACGCTCTGTTCAGTAATTGTAAATAGCAACAAAAACTCAGCTTGGTCTGGGTTTTTGTTTTTTGGCGACCAATTTTTAGATGGTAATAACTCATCATGCACCACAACTGGCAATCTAAATTATTTGTTAAATATTCCTATTTTCATTGATTTATCAAGAATTTTTGGTTAAAATATGTAACCATTATTTATTTTTTCATGTTATTCTCATATATAGGACGTGTTATGTTTACCAAAAAACTTTTAGCCCTTGCCGTTGTTGGTGTGTTCGGTCTGACCGCTTGTAACCAAGACAAACCTGCTGAAAAATCAGCCGACACCCAAACTGCCTCCACCGAACAAAAAGCCGACACCGCCACAGGCGATATTACCATCAAGACCGCCACAGGCGAGCAGACTATCCCTGCCAATCCAAACCCCATTGCTGTCTATGACATGACCGCCCTACAAAACTTGACCGCACTGGGCGTGGCGGTTCAGGGTTTCCCTGATATTGCCGATGACCGTGCTTTGGCATTGAACCTAAAAGCACAAGACGCTCCTGCCACCACTCAAATCGGCACATTGTTTGAACCAAATCTAGAAGTGTTGCACGGTCTAAAACCGCAAGCGGTCTTTGTCGGCTCTCGTATGGCAAAACACGCCGAAGAGCTTGGCAAAATCGCCCCAACGTATAATTTGACCATGGACACCAACAACGTCTATGAGTCAAGTAAACAACAGATTACTGATTTTGGTAAGGTGTTTGGTAAAACTGCTGAAGCCGACAAACTCATCGCTGACATTGATAACGCCATTGCCGAGACCAAAAAAGCGGTAGAAGGCAAGGGCAACGGGCTTGCCATTCTTATCAATGGCAACAAAATGAGTGCCTATGGCAAAAACTCACGCTATGGCTATCTACACACCACATTTGGCATTCCTATGGCGGACGCTGACGTGAACAAAAACGAAGAGCGTCATGGTCAGCCCATTAGCTTTGAATATATCCAAAAAGTTGACCCTGATTGGCTATTTGTCCTAGACCGTGGTTCGGCGATTGGCGAAGAAGGCGTATCGGCTAAGGAAGTGCTAAACAACCCACTCATGCACAACACCAAAGCCTATAAAAACAACCAAATCGTCTATGTTAGTGCAGATTCTTATCTTGCTTTTGGTGGCTATTATCAATGGCTAAAAGACACCAAGATTGTTACCGATGCGTTTAATGCAAAAACAGCTCAGTAATTGATATTGGGTCTAAAAAAAGGGGGCGGATTTTATTCGCCCTTTTGCTGATTTTTTTATTTTAGGGAAAATGATGACTGATATCACTGATTATGTTCATCGCCAAATTGCACAATTTGATAACGCTTGCCAAACCGCCAAACCTAGTATGGTGGCATATTTGGCTGATTATTTTGCCAAAATAGACCGCTCGCAGGTGGACACGCTTTGGGTGGAATATAACGATGATTTGGATTTATTTATTTTTTGGTTAGACAAAACAGGCAAAACCTTAAATCGTGGTTTGGCAGGCATGATACCAAAAGAGCATTATCCAACGGGCAATTTTTCATTGGACGAAATAGAAGATGAGCTTTATGATTTTGATTTAGATGATGATGAAGTCATGGAATATTATGATGATATTTCAGATAATATTCATAACAGATTTGAAACATGGTTTATTGATTGTTGGAAACAGGCTAATCAAAACAACGCCCAACCATTACCTGCTTATTTTTCAGAGCATGACAGTATTACAAAATATGATTTGGTAAATCATACCAAAAAGGCATTAAATAACCTTGAAAAAAAACATGGTTGGACGTGTTTATTTGAATGATTTTTTTTGATTAAATATTTTAAAAAAGTCATTGGATAATTTGGGTGATTTATTTGCCAAATTTCATATTGCCATTTGCCATAGGGCGAATAAATTACCCCTACACATCTAGATTTTAAAAATACGGTTTATCAAAGGGCGTGGAAAGCACGCCCCTACAATGTCCGACTTTTAAATATATTTTGATTTAACCATGTCAATTTATCATATAAACCTCTTTGTCCTGCCATACCCTTAGGAATTATCACTTAGGAACCCTATGACCACAGCGACACTCTCTACCCCGAAGTCCGCCCCAAAATCTCGGTGGTCGCCAGCATTTGTCAATGTTGGTGCATTTTTGCTTTTGTTTGTTTTGATTGTCATCAGCATTTCGGTGGGGGTGGCGGATTTTTCATGGGCAAAGCTCTTTGACGACACCGACAACAGCTCACAGTTATTTTTGGTGAGCCGTCTGCCCCGTACGCTCGCCTTGATTTTGACGGGGGCGAGCATGGCGATAGCGGGCATGATGATGCAGGTCGTGCTAAAAAACCGCTTTGTTGAGCCGTCCATGGTGGGGGCGACACAGTCGGCGGTGCTTGGGATTTTGCTGACAAGCCTATATATGCCAACCTTGCCCCTTTTGGGTAAGATGAGCGTGGCAACCGTCATGGCGTTTGGTGGTATGATGATTTTTATGCAGATTATCAAACGCTTACCGCCCACGGACTTTCTCATCATTCCGCTTGTGGGGATTGTGTTTGGGGGGATTATTGATTCGTTTACGCTGTTTTTGGCGTATCAGACCGAGACGGTGCAAATGCTGTCGGTGTGGCGGTTTGGTGATTTTTCTAGCGTGCTGGCAGGGCGGTATGAGACCTTGTGGCTGGTGGGGATTTTGTCCGCCATTGCCTATATCATGGCAGACCGCTTGACCATTATTGGGCTTGGGGACGGTATCGCCAAAAACTTAGGCGTTAATAAAGATGCTGTCATGTGGCTAGCGATAGGCATGGTGGCGATGATAAGTGCGGTGGTGGTGGTTACGGTGGGAGCGATTAGTTTTGTGGGGCTTGTCGTGCCAAATATCATCAGCCGTCTGGTCGGAGACCGCCTGCGAGTGTCGCTTCCTGCGGTGGCGTTGCTTGGTGCGTCTTGTGTCCTTTTGTGCGACATTATCGGTCGTGTGATACGCTATCCCTTTGAAATCCCTGTCTATGTCGTCTTTGGCGTGCTGGGGTCGGCACTGTTTTTGTGGCTTTTGTCAAAATCAAAATAGGGGCGTGTGATGAATTTTATAAAAAAGTTATTGGGCAATCCTATTTTATTGGCGTTTATCGTGCTTGTGATTGGCTGTGGGCTGTATTTGACCTTAAATGTGATGAGTTGGGATTTTGCCTTGCCCCTGCGTACTCGCAAACTCATCGCTTTTTTGGTGGTGGGCTATGCGGTGGGGGTGTCCACGCTACTGTTTCAGACGCTTACGCATAACCCCATTTTAACGCCAAGTCTCTTGGGCTTTGATGCCTTATATGTCTTGATACAGAGCCTTATGCTGTTCTTTTTGGGTATGCTAAGTTATGTAACCTTGCCAACGGTGGGCAAATTTGCCTTTGAAGTGGCGGTCATGATGATGATGTCGGTGATTTTGTTTCGTTTTTTGTTTACCAAACACAATCAAGACTTAACACGGCTTATCTTGGTGGGCGTGATTTTTGGGACGTTGTTTCGTAGCTTATCCTACATGGTTGCTCGCATGATAAATCCTGATGAATTTGTAACCGTGCAAGCCAATAGTTACGCCAGTTTTACCGCTATTAATGTCAATTTGCTTATCACCAGCGTGGTGCTGTCGGTGGCGACTTTTATTTATGTATGGCGACAACGGTTTGCATTGGACGTGCTACTGCTTGGCAGAAATTGTGCCATTTCGCTTGGCGTGCCGTATCATAAGCTCTCACTCGGCATTTTGATGACAATCTCGCTACTGGTATCCATGGCAACCGCTCTTGTGGGCCCGATTACGTTTTTTGGGCTTTTGGTGTGTGCTTTGACCAATCGTTTTTGCACCAAAATGGCTCATGGCGAACGGCTCATCTTGGTAACACTCATCGCCAGTAGCACGCTCATCGTGGGGCAGGCGGTGTTTGAGCATATTTTTAAAATGGCAGGCGTGCTTGAAGTGGTGATTGAGCTGTTTGGTGGGGTGGCGTTTTTGCTACTGATTTTTACGCAATACAATAAAGGAAAAAGAGCATGATAAAAGTAAAAAACGTAAGCCACAACATCGGCGATTTACCCATTTTAAAAAACGTAAACTTTGAGCTACCCACAGGGCAAATCATCGCACTCATCGGGGCGAACGGGGCGGGCAAAAGTACGCTGTTTAGCCTGATGGCTCGTATGAATCCGTTGCAGGACAAATCCGCCTGTATTAGCTTTGACGGACACGACATCAGCACCGCCACAGATAGCGACATGGCAAAAGTGGTCGCCATGCTCGCCCAAGAAAACCACATTCAGGGGCGACTGCGTGTGCGTGAGCTACTCATGTTTGGGCGTTATCCTTATCATCAGGGCAGACCCACACAGGCGGATAAGGATAAGGTGGAAGAGATGATTACAACCTTTGAATTGGAGCCACTTGCCGAGCGGTTTTTGTCCGACTTGTCGGGCGGTCAGCGTCAGCGTGTGCTGATTGCCATGGTGGTGTGCCAAGATACGCCATATATCCTGCTTGATGAACCGCTCAACAACCTAGACATGTACCACGCAGGGCGACTCATGCGACAGATGAAAGTGCTG
This sequence comes from Moraxella sp. K127, assembly GCF_015223095.1. NCBI lineage: Bacteria > Pseudomonadati > Pseudomonadota > Gammaproteobacteria > Moraxellales > Moraxellaceae > Moraxella > Moraxella sp. K127. The sequence continues at coordinate 25,439 of NZ_JADFBZ010000007.1, forward strand.
GCAAGTCGTGGCAAAACGGTGGTCATCGTGCTACACGACATCAACCAAGCGTCCCAATTTGCCGATACGGTCGTGATGATGAAAGGGGGCGAAGTGGTGTCGGTGGGTACGCCAAAAGACGTGCTAACCGCTGAAAATATGAAAGTACTGTATAACGTGGACGTAACGGTGCTAATGCACAATGGTAAGCCGATTGTGGTGGATGTGGTGTGAGAAAGGGGCGAATGTTCGCCCTTTGCATATGCTTAGCTTTTAATTTTCAATGTATGATTTTCACTGGTATAAAAATCCCCAATACAATATTCTGAATTATTTAATTCTTCAGCAATCATTGACGTAGTAAAAATAATCTGATGTTTTACGGTTAATTTTTTAGATTCGGCAACAATTAGTTTTTGAAAATTTTTACTCCTTGCTTCTTCCATGCCTTTATCTTCAATATTATCCATTATGGCTAATCTTGGATACAAGAAACTTTTATCCTGACAAGAGGCTATCAAAAGAGCTAATTTAAAACAGCTTTTTAAAAAAGCGGTTGAACTTGCTGAAAACATGCTGACGCCATCAACTTTGATAATATCATTGGAAAAACTAAAGCTAACCTCCTTTGCTTTCTTAAAAGAATCTTCTCTATCTAAATCTTGTTTGATTAAATCTAGCACAATACCTGATATTTTTGATTCTTTTGATAGCTTAACCTGCTCATTTTTTTTAACAATTTTATCGATGTCGGAAGACAATTTAGAGACAATCGCTTGCAAGTCATCCCTTTTTTCTTTTAATATTTCAAATTTTGACAGCTGAGCAATCTTTTCTTGCAAATGGATATTTTGTTGCTCTAAATTTCCAATTTCCAATAAAGCGAGTCTATTTTGTGTAGATAGTCCGCCAATAGGTTTTTCCATAACCATTAATTTTGCTCTTACATTATCGATATTTTGATTTATTGTAGCAAGTTCGGACTCTGATTCTTCATATCTTTCTTGATATTTTGGCAATAAGCTTTGTGTTTCTTGAATCTGGAATTCAATATTTTTTTGCAGTCGATATGTTGGTTTTTCGTATTCTTCTGACTGTTCTGAACCACAAACATTGCAAGTTGTATGACTTGTGGTGGGTTTTAATTTTGAGAAACAAGCAGGGCAATGAATAAACTGTAAATCTGATAAAATATTAATCATTTTTTCAGAATTCTGAACGTCAATCAATCTATTTTTTTGAGATTTAATAAATAATTCTGAGTCTTTTATTTCAAAAAGAATCTTATTTAACTCATCAATTTTATCTTCCTTTTGTCTTAATAATTTGTCAAGTCTATCTCTTTGAGTATAAATTTCTTGACGAGTTTCATTATCGGCAGACTCTTCATTAATATATTCAAGTTGTGCATTAAGTTCAGAAATTCTTTCTTGGTTAAAATTTATTTCTTGATTAATTTCATCAATAGTTTTTATGTCTAAATAAACATGTGTGAATGTTTTTATTTCATTAATTGAATTAGCATGATCTTTTTCATATTCTTTCAGCTCATTCTTTTTGTGAAATAGGTCACTAATCACACCGATTAGTAGATCGCCTATTGCTTCTCTTTTTGTATTGGAGTCAAAGTCTTGTTCACGAAATATCCTACTAACACTTGTTAATTGGTCGGTATAAATCAGACGCAATATTTGATTAAAGTTAATGAAATTATTATCTGTGGATTTGATAATAGGGATATTTAATAATTGAAGCAAGTTTGCGTGATAATTTTGTTTATTTTCTCTATCACTATAGGGAAATAATAGACTATCCTTGATTGAAAAATCATCATAACCTCCTTCAAAGATTCTCATTCCAATTCGTGATTTATTGGATATATCGCGACATAAAGTAAATGTCTTTCCGTTTATCTCTATTTCAATATAAGTTGTAGAGCATTTCAGTGCAATTTCTTTCCATTGCTTTGTTGGAATATCTCCACCTAATGCAAAAAACATTAGCTCCATAATTGTGGATTTCCCAGAACTATTATGTCCGCGAATAATATTCACACCCTGATGAAATTTTTCATCATATACAGTATAGTTTTCTTTTTGAATTACTAAACGCTTTATAAAAAGAGTGGGATCAAACTGTATCATAGCGGAACTCCATTAAGCCAGATCTAGATTTTAAGCCTTTTTCACCCAAAAGATCAATAGCTATTAAAACTCTGATAATTTCTTTATGTATTTCACTAGTAAAGTAAGGATTTTTTGCCAACTGTTCATAGGCTACTTCAAAATATTTCCCTTTTCGCATTACCATATTTTCTTCATCAATATCAATAATTAGTTTGGATTTTAAAACTTGTAGAGCATAGCTTTGAAAATCATTCAGTTCAGAAAATAAAATTTTTCTGTTTGGTAATTCTTCATAAGGTTGCTCAATTTGATTTGCTATATTTTTTTGTATTTTATTTCCTTTTGGAAATGTAAAATATGTATTATTAGTTAAAAATATTGGAAAAACTAAATAAAAATCAATGATTTTTAACTTATCCAATTCAATACTTGATAAGTTGTTTGATGATAAAATATGTATCATTCTAAAACAACAATGGTAAATATCATTTCTAGGGTGATAAATCATATTCGTTATCCCAATCAATGTGGCAATTACCAGTTAAAAGAAATAATAAACCATACATTTCATCTATACTATCGAATAATGAGGACATTTGACAATCCTCCCATAAAGGATTAATGATTCTATCTGCAATGAAATCATCAATTTTTTGATTGGAAAATTCTTTGGATAAAATTTTTCCTTTAATTTGATATTGAAATATGGATAATGTATTACTTAATAGGAATAAAAAAACTTCATTTGCTGTTTTGAATAAGCCATATTTTGCAATTTTTCTGTGGATTTTACTTTTGCTTTCAATGGCTATTTCAACAAGGTGCTTTCTATTACCATCAATCAATTTTTGTTTTAAGCCTCTTGCTAATTTGGGGTTATTCTTTTCAATTTTTCTTTGTAAATAATGTGTAAGCTCTTGGCTTAGTTTTTCAAAATCTGGATTGTCTTGCTTACTTCTCTCAAATTTCTCAATTAATTGGCTTAGTTTTCCGTTTTTTTTTGAATATGCTGATTGAAAGTAATAGGTGAATTATTAGCTACAATGTTTGTATTGTTATTGCCAATATTTGTTTGATTTGTCGAGTTGTCTGCTGTGTTAAGCTCAAAATAGTTGGCATATTGTGAGATAAAGTCTTCCTTGCTTATACTGAGTGGTGAGGTGGGAATGTCTTGACTTTTTGCAAAGATGAGCCTTGCCTGTTCATCGGGCAATTCATAAAGGTTTTCTTGGAAAAATTCTTTGATCTTTCTGGCGGACAGTGTAATACCCTCTTTAAAGTAATCATACATTACACCAGATACGATTGCACCACTTAAAAAATCAAAATCCATAACATGACCTTGTGATTTAATGATTTAAATTTCTATTTTATCACTTCATTTATTAAGCTTCAAGAATTAATATTTGATAAACTGTTAAGGGTGATGTTATCAATTGTTATGATTTGATATGGTGGCTACCCCCACCTTATTCCCCACCAAAAATGCGACCAGCCCAATCACCAACGCAGGCACGACAGCGTGCAAATCCCATAAGGCAATCATATCACTCAATCCACCCTATCCCCACGCCCCGCAAGCCAGCCAAAGCCGACATTGACACACATTAAGATAAATAGCACATACAGCGACAGCTCCCAAGTACCTGTTTTTTCGTACAATTTACCCAGCACCAATGGACCAAAAAACGCCACGCCATAGCCCACCGCCTGCACCATGCCCGACAAATCCCGAGCGGTGTCAAGCCGTGTCGTACGAATAGAAAACAGCATAAGCGACAACGTAAAAATACACGCCCCACCAAAGCCCATGAGTGCCGACCACAGCATGAGATAATCAGGAAACCAAATAAATCCGCCCGACCCCACCACGTTGGCAAGGCTTGCCACTAAGGCGATGATTTTTATGGGAAAATTTCTTTTGATTAAAAAGGTTAATAAAAATATGGCGACAGGGGCGGACAACTGAAAGGCAAGGGCAAGAGAGCTTGCCTGTGCCAAACTTAGCCCATAGCCCATACCAATGGACGGCAAAAAGCTCGCCACCGTATAAAACAGTAACGACTGTATGCCCATATACACGCCCAAATACCAAGCGTCCTTGCTTTTCCATGCGTTAAAATGGCTGGGTGTGCTGGTGGTTTGGGCGGTGTCGGCATGATATAACTTATTGATAAATAACAACATAAAAAACGTCATCACCGCAAACATCCCCCACCACGACAACGCCACCTGCCACGACACCACACCCATGAGCGGTACGACCAGATAGGCACACAGCCCTGCACACACTGACATAGATAGGCTAAACACGCCCGTGGCAAGGGCGATGTGATTGGGAGTGTATTTTTTGATAAAGGGGGCGGTTAAGGCATTTAATAGCCCAATGGCAAGCGACAAAACAACTGTACCAACAAACAGCCCACCCACCCCAAGCCACACCCGAGACAGCACGCCTAGTGCCAGCACCACACCGCTTGCTATCATCATGATTTCAAGCCCAAAACGCTTGGCGAGCATGGGGGCAACCAACGCCCCAAACGCAAACATCGGCATGGGTAACGCCCCCAACAGCCCAATGGCGGACACCGACAGTCCGAGTGCGTCTGTGAGTGTGGGGGCGACCGAGCCTAGCATGACAATGGGTGAACGCATATTTATCGCCAACAACACAAGCGTGATGATAAGCAGGGCAAGGGGTAGGGCGGATTTGTGGGGGTGTGTGGTGTTTGGCATGGCGGTTTGGTGTGGGTAAAGATAGGATTTTAACAAAAAAGAACAAGGCTTGAAAAGGGAAAATTTAGGATAAATAAAAGAAAAAGGGCGTAAATCGCCCTTGTGTCTATGTTGATTTTTGTGTTGGTTATTGTAGGGGTAAATTGCGATTTGCCCTTTTAAGAATTTTACATTTGGGCGAATAAATCGCCCCTTTTTTAAATTCAAATTTTACATTCAAACGGATTTTAAAACCGCCACTATCAAATCTCTTTGGCAATCTTATCCAACGTTGTTTTATTGGCGAGCATGGCTTTTTTGTCGTCTTCGGTTAGGGACTCGCATTTGTTCGGGTCATTGCCACAAAACTGGCAAAACTCATCGCCCATCAGTGTCGCCACGCCCCCGCATGAGCCTTTTAGAGGTTTTTTCTTGACCAAATAACCAATCCCCATAAACAAAAAAAACAGCACAAACACCCCAAAGGTTACAATAAACATGGGGATAAATTGGGCGAGTAAGTCATTCATGGTGTTCTCCTAATTGATAGAGATGAAAGGTGTATTATAAAGAATTTTGCCAAAAAAATCAGTCCGTTTTTTGTAATGCTTATGCCAAAAAACCGTTCATGCCATGCGTTTTAAGTGGCAAACAAAACCCTAATCATTGTGTTTAATCGCTCCCTGTCTTTGGGGGTGTTGTGCTGTTTGATGACTTCTTGGACATCGCTGTCAAAAAAACTGCTCAAATCATCATGGGCTTTTTTTCTTGCCCTTGCCTGTAAGATTTGTGAGTTTTTGGTGGGTGTCGCCCCACTAAAATCAAAATCTTTATAGCGTTCGTAATCTAGGTCAATATTTTGCATTGGCATACTCCTTTTCTTGGTTTTTGCTTGGAAAAAAGGCGGTAATAATGCGATAGGTATCGCCCCTTTGTGTCCAAACCACGACCAATAATCGTGCTTGATTGCTCATACCGATTGTTAGGGTTCTTTGTTCATCATAATCGCCAAAATCATCTTTTTCAAGAGCGTTGTCATCAAAAAATACGCTCGCCACTTCGTCTAATGTAATGCCACGATTTTTATGAACAAGTTCGTACTTTTCATCATGCCATTCAAAAATCAACCCAAATAAGCTAAGAATTGGCATAAATACTGTCCTGTTCTGTGATTGTTTGTTAAAAGGTTTGGCATATTTTCAATAAAATATTTTTTATTATAAAGAATTTTGCCAAAAAAATCAGTCCGTTTTTTGTAATGACTGACCAGTAAATATTCACCCTTTATTAAATTTCTAAATCAGGGCAAATTGCAATTTCCCCACCCGCCCAAATTTTAAAAAATAAAAGGCATTGTTATTTCGCAATGCCTTTTACTTTACCTTATTTTACTCTACACCACTTCCACCCCTGCACACACCTGCCGATGAAAGCTCATCAACAGCTTTAATTTTGGCACATATAGCCAATGCAAAAATTCCACGCAGTCATCTTGTTTAAATTCATCTAAGATTGCTGATTTGGGTTTGCCGATTAGGGTGCTTATGGTTGTGATATTAGTCATGGGTAGTCTCCTGATTGGTTGGCGTTGCTTTGGGTAGATGAATGTTTGGCATGAGTGGCGTATTATCATTTTCATTACTTTCATTTTCATCACTTTCACTGTCATCATTTTGCCCTGTCATGCCATACCAATCCACATGGCGAGTGGCAACCATAATCACGGCAATACACACAAAGGAGAACACCGAACCCATAAGCAAATTCATGCCACTTGCTGAGAGTATCGCATAAAAGCACGCATACAGCGTCCCCAGCACCGCCCCAAAGCCCATGCCACGCCCAAACGAGCCGAGCATATAACAGGCATACCAACCGATAAGCCCCACGCAGGCAAGGCTTGCGATGATATAGGCATATAAAAAGGCGATGTGTTCGGCAAGTGATAACAAGAGCAAATAAAACACAAGCAACGCACTTGCCACCAGCAGATACTGAATGGGGTGAATGGCACAAGCCTTGATAACTTCAAACAAAAAGAACGTCCCAAATGACACCATGATGATAAGTAGAGCGTATTTGATACTGCGGTCGGTCTTGGTGTAGGTGTCGTTGGTATGGATAAAATCGGTCATGAGAGCGTAGTGCGTGTGTTGGTCAAAATCGCCCATGATGCCCCGTGATAGCTCCATGATAAGTTTTTGATTTTGCACGCCTAAGACATGGGCTTGCCATGTCGCCCCAAAGCCGTTATCGGTGAGTGATTTGTGCGTGGGCAGGGCTTGCCCGTGGAATTTGGGATTTTGCCAGTTGCTGTTTAGGGTAACGGTGTTCATCTCGCCAAGCGGTAACACGCCAAAACTGCCAATGCCAGACACGTCAAGCTCAAACTGTACATTTAGCTCCCGACTGCCCATAAAATCATCTTTTATAAAGTCGTCTAAGGTCATGGGCAAAGCCACTTCCAAATGCGGTAAGGCGTTGTCCGTACCAAAGGTGGTAGGATAGCTTTTGCCATTGACGGTTACATCCGTTGGCATGACACCCCGTAAATCGCTTAAGGCAATGATAAGTCTTAATGGTTTGGGGGTGGACTTAGCAGGCTCGGTGGGCGTGGGTGTCGCTTGGGTGGTTTGGTTTTGGGAATTTTGGGTGGCGACTTGCTCGTTTGGGTTGGATTGGACTTGTTCGTTTTGGGATTGCTGATTTTGAGCCTGTTCGTTTTGAGCTTGGCTATCAGGCGATGCTGTTTGGGTAGGCTCGGCAGGCTTGTCAATGTGCAAGGTGTGGGCGGTGGCATGGGCGTTAAAGCTCTGCTGTACGACCACCTTTGTGCCATAGCTTATTGCCCGATAAATGCCCCGTTTGTACTCGTCATCTCGCACATTGCTTGTCGCCTTGATGTCGCTTTTGGTGGGGAAAATGTAGTGCTTCTCATCGCCATGTCCTGCCACCAAAAAGGGCGTGGCTAGGATTTGCGATGACACATGGGACGACTTAATCTCGCTGATAACTTCATCGTGATAAGACTGTCGCTCGCTCACAAGTCCGCTTACGAACATGAGTCCGACAAAGAACACAAGGCATACCGCCCCGATGAGTGATAATTTTGTACCGATTTTTTGCATAAATAACTCCTAAAAACATGAAGTCATTATAAAAATCGTGTGTGTAAAAATTATGGAAAAATGGGGCGGATTTATGGAAAATGTGTGAAATCAGCGTGGCACGCTCATCGCCACAACCACGCAATTATCCTTATCCTGCCCAAAACTCACCGCCCCGCCATGAAGCTCTATCACTTGCTTGACAAGGGTTAGCCCAAGCCCCGTGCTTTTTTGGCGGTGGGTATTGCCCATGCTAAAATACCGCTCAAAGGCTCGTTTGATGATAAAATCGTCCAGCGTGTCGCTGTCGTTTTTGATATGGATAAACGTATCCGTCTCGGTTTGGCTTATATGAATGGCTATCGCACTTTTGCCATAATAAATGGCGTTGTCAATGACGTTTTGCACCGCTTGGGCAAGCCAAAATTCATCAGCACGGATAGAAATACCACTTTTGTCAAATTGCACGGTTTTGCCAAGCTGTTTTAGGGTTGCCGACTGCTGATTTAGGCAAGTTTGAATGAGTGCGTCCAAATCAACATCGCTCATGGTAAGTTTGAAGGTGGGCTGTTCAATCTTGGCAAGGGTCAAAAGTTTGTCCACTAGGGCGGTCAATTTGTCCGTTTGTGATAAAATAATGCCCGTAAACTGCTCACGCTCGGCAAGCGTCAGCTCGTCTGTCAAAATCTCGCTACTGGCACGAATGGCGGTCAGGGGCGATTTTAGCTCGTGCGTGAGCGTGTGGACGTACTCGCTGACGTACGCCTTGTTTTCTATGGTGTCTTTCATGGCGTGAATGCTTGCCATGAGTTCGTTTAGCTCTCGCCCAAGATAAAAATGGGGCGGCGCGGTACTGGCAAGCCCTTTGGTGTAGCGGTTTACGCTGTCTATGCTGTGGCGTAACCACCATGCCATGAGCGTGGCGGTGGCAAGCGTGATTGCCATAATCGTTAAGATAATCTTAATAATCTCATCGGTGCTTTTGTTGATATAAGGAATGAGCGTTTGGGTAGGTTTGCCAACGGACACCACGCCAATTATCCGCCCGTCCGAGACAATCGGGCTTGCCACATACATGACCGAATGCCCGCCGATGTCGGTACTTCTTGCCCCATATTTACCACGCAAGGTCAAATACACGTCATTCCAACGGCTAAAATCCGCCCCCACGCTCGCCCCACGACTGTCATAGATGACCATGCCTGTGCCGTCTGTGATATAGATGTGGTAAGTGCTTGTGGATTTTTGATGATACCAGATTGGCGTGCCAGCAAGCTCGCTCGGGTTGGTAAAGGCGTGAGATAGTTTGGTATTAAGGGATTGATTTAATTCATCTTTTGATAAAGTTGCTACGTCTGTTGCCACGATGTGCGACAGTAGCACCGAGGTATCCACAAGGCTGTCTTCTACCACACGCTTGGCGGACGGTCGCACGGTTTTTTGGACATAATACAGAGCAAGGGACGATGACAATAGGGTAATCAAGGCAAAGGTGAGCCATATCCGCACAAAAATGCTAAAACTTAGGCGTTTTTTAAAAATGCGGTCAAGTAGGGTGTGAAATGTTAGCATGATGATAATTATTTTGATTGAATTTTTTTATTTTAGAATTATCTAAAATAGCATTGTATGAGCTAGTAAGTTATGTTATAAATAACTAAACCATAAATATTAAGGAATAAACACATGAACGTGCATTCTTTTTTAGACCCACAGACCGAGACATATAGCCACATACTCATCGATGATGATACCAAACTGTGTGCCATCATTGATCCTGTGTTAGATTATGACCCTGTGTCGGGGCGGGTGAGTTATGACAATGCTGATAAACTCATGGATTTTATCACAACGCACGCCTTGACGGTCAAATACATCATCGAGACCCACGCCCATGCCGACCATCTTACGTCCGCTCATTATCTAAAAGAGCGACTTGGCGGTCAGACGGTCATCGGCAAGCACATTGCCACGGTTCAGCATATTTTTAAGGACATCTATGACCTTGATGATGATTTTATCCCCAATGCGTCTCAATTTGACCATTTGACCGATGACGGCACGACACTCACGCTCGGCAGTCTTAGCATTACCGCCATGCACGTGGCAGGGCATACCCCTGCGGACATGGCGTATCAGGTAACGGACGGCATACGGCTCATCGTCTTTGTTGGCGATACGTTATTCGCCCCTGATGTTGGCACGGCTCGTTGTGATTTTCCTGCTGGCGACAGTGGTCGGCTCTATGATTCGATACGGCAAATATTGGCATTGCCCGATGAGACGGTCTTGTATCTGTGCCATGACTATCCGCCAGAGCACCGCACGCATAGCCCAACCACCACAGTCGGCGAGCAAAGACGGCATAATATCCATGTCAAAGACGGTATCAGCAAAGATGACTTTATCAACCTAAGAGACGCTCGGGATAAAACCCTATCCGTGCCTAGACTTATGCTTCCGTCTGTACAGGTTAATATCAACGCAGGCGAGTTTTTTACCACCCAAAATGGTAAACCGTATGTCCGCATTCCTGTTAATCAGTTTTAAGTCTTAAAGTTTTTAAGCCAACCCATAACCAAGCCCCCGATGTGTGATGATAATCTCATCATCGCACACTTCTGCCAATTTCTGCCGTAAGGTCTTGATATGACTGTCAATGGTGCGTGATAGGCGGTGTTCGGGGTGGTCAGAGATGCTTGCCAAAATCTGCTCACGGGACAAAATGTGCGTGGGATTGGCAAGTAAAGTGAGCATGATGCCAAGCTCGGTTTTTGATAAGGTTAAGGCGTGATTATTTATAAAAAGTGAATAATCATGGGCTTGATAACGCCAAGTATGCATGCCTGTGGTTTTGGTAAAATCGGTGTGGGCAGGGTCTGATTTGCCTGATGTGCCTGATATATCGGTTTTGTCCGATTTTTGGGTAAAGATGTTTTCTCTACGCCATATCGCTTTTAGCCGTGCTATCAGTTCTCGGGGGCTAAATGGCTTGGCGATGTAGTCGTCCGCCCCCAGCTCCAAACCCAAAATGCGGTCTATCTCGTCCGTGCGTGCTGTCAAAAACAGTATGGGGGCGTGGGCGTGTCTGTCGCCTTGGCGTATCATTTGGCACACGCCAAAACCGTCTCCGTCAGGCAGTCCCACGTCCAGCACGACAGCGTCAAGGCGTGGCGTATCAAGGCAGGGGGCGACTTTGGCAACCGTGTCCGCCCATGACGCGGTATAGCCTTCACGCTCTAAGGCAAAACGCAAGGTCGTGGCAATGGCAGGGTCGTCTTCGATGATGAGAATGTGCATGGTGTGGTGTATGATGTAGCGTGGCTGTGATGTTAAGTTAGCTCATTATACGCCAAAATTGTGGGTTTATGTAGAGCGTGAGTATTTTTCATGGATTTTTCATCACTCATCAAAAGCGATCATACATTCCCTATCATCAATCACACATTCAATCGCTCTATTCAAAAGCTGTTTTAAGTATTTGGCAGTTTTATCCAATTCATAAATGCCAGCCTGTTCATTATACTGATTGTCTAATTCTAAAAAGTTTTCCAATGAAAATTGATCGGTTGGATATTTAATTGGGTTATGGTAAAGTTTGGTGATTTCTTGCTGTTTTTCGCTTGGGAAATCTGGGAATGGGATAATATTCCAATATTTTTGAGCCAAACTTCCTCCATTGCCTCCAACCTTAATACCATTAACTACTTCTTTTTGTGCTAAATAATCCATAAAGCATTTAACGAAGATGCTTAATGTTAAATCTTCCTGATACAGAGTAATACCATGAATGTTGGTAATGTAATTCTCTGTATTTTCACAGATAACTATACTTCTAAAAGTCCCTTCTGCTCCAAAGATAATTTCACCTTGATTTAAGGTTTTTAGTTTCTTTTTATTCCCTAAGTAGCTAATTTTATTCATAATACCATAATTGGAAAAGTTGGTTGGTAAAATTAAATTATAAAAACCATTATGATAAATATCTGAATAAACGCTTTTTCCAATATTACTTTCCTGTAAGTTTTGCCCCCTGCTTAGATGAAATCCCAATTCATAAATTGTGGAAAATCCTGATTTATAATTTTTTATTTTAAATATTTCTTTCTTGAATTTCTTAGAATATAGACCAGTATCCAACCGCCCTATATTTTTTATCTCTTCAAAAGTCGGATAATCAAAAGTAAATCGATTATCTAGCTGATTTTCTAATAATTCTTGCTCTATTTTTTGTAAAATCGCCAAATGTCGCTCTTTAATGAGACTTTCCTTATTGATGATTGCTTGTGTTAATAATTCAATAAATAAAATTGTGTTATCGCTATTATGATTTGGCATGGCGAATGGTTGCTCCTTTTGGTACAATAAAATCCAACTGCTCTCTAAAAATATCATGTTTTATCATTGCTAACAAATAATATTTGTACTTATCTGTCGGCAATTTATACAAAGCTCCTGACAACATATAATTGGGATAATCTTTTTCCAAAATGACAATTTCACCAATATTGCTATCTTTTGAAATAATAACATCACCCTTTTTTAAATCCATTTTTTTAAAATTGCTTGGTATGATTGGAATAGCAGTTTCAGACGTAATTTCAGGCAAAAATGAATGTGCTTGCAGAGCTTTTGTTCGTAAAAAATAGTGAGTGGAGCGTTCAATATAGCTTATTGAACCAACTTCCAATCCTAAATCGCTACGTTTTAAATCACGACTTAAAAAATCTCGTACATAAAGAAAATTGTCATTTTTGATATTTAAATCCCTATACTGCGATGATGAAAAACTATAATTTTTATCAATCATTTCCGATAAAGAAATATGATGTTTTGTGGTAATATATTTACTCATTTTTATTTTTCCTTAATAAAAATATCTTGCAATGACTGCTCTTGACCTAAACACCATTGTTTAAAATCAACAATCGTTTGGCTAAAATCCTCATCTTTAACCGCTTGCCCACTCTCATCAATTTCAATCTCAAAAGTTTCGTAATTAATTTTATAGATTGGCACAAATTGTTTAACTCGTTTACTGGTTTTGACTTCATAGCCTACTTTTTGAATGTCTTTGGCAAAAATTTGATAACCTTGCTTTTTAAGGTTTTCCAATTCTTTATCGCTTGGCTTGTAGGCGACAATGATAGAAGTATTTACCCCAGTCTCGGCAAATACATTGGCAGGCAAATCAAAGATTGCCACAATTCGCATTTTATCCATCAACCATTGACGGGCGATTTTATGGCTGTCAATACTGGCAATGGAATTGGATAGTACAATGCCCATTCTGCCATTTTCTGCCAATATACGATAGGCATTTTCTAAAAATACCACTCCTAAATCTATTTTATTGGCTTGTTTTTTGGATTTTTTATTGTCATTTTGCTCATTATCATCGTTATTGTTGCCATATAAATGCCATAATTCATAGCACTCAATCATTGCTTTATCTTTGTCATCTTTTGGCGTGAATGCACGGTCTTCACCAAATGGTGGATTGGTTAAAACCACGTCAAATTTTTTTAACTCATCATCGTCAGAGCGATTATCCCAATCTCCTTTTTTGTTATCATTGGTGTCTAATTCTAAAATATGACCTTCTTTGTTAAATTTGTGAGATAATGAACCATAGCCTGATTTGGATTCTATTTTTGCATTACCATCACCATTTAATAGCATATTTAAGGTGGCAAGCATAACCATTTGTTCGTCAATATCCATGCCGAATATATTGCCATCGTCCAGTTTACTATTAGAATTTACATAAGAAACAGACAAAAAGTCCGCGATACCGACTGTTGGATCAATCACTGTTTCGCCATTTCTAGGATTAACAATATTGACCAAAAATTCTATAAGTGGCAATGGGGTTACAAATTGGGCATTTTGCTCTTTTGAAAACGGTGTGGCAAATTTATTGAATACCAACTGATAAAGGTCGGTTTTGTGAGAACGCACAAAAGAGTAATGCTGAAATTGACTGACTACCTCAATTAAAACTTTAATGTGATTTTCGTTTTTTTCATTAAATGAATAATTCTTTAAAATACGATGATAAATTCCTGTTGCACTATCTTTTAATTGATTTATGCGGTTAATAAAGTTTTTTATGTTGGCATCGGATAATTTTTTAAAAAACTTTTCGTCATTGGTGATGTAAAAATCCAAATGTCGGCTTGGTGTTTTTTCATTGCGTTTTTCATCAAATATTTTTAGGGACAGAATTTGAATAAGAATTTCAAATCCACGCTGATTGACCATGCCAACCTTATCCATTGTTCGCAAAATATCACTCATCACATCGTTGATTTGTGTAGAATGAATACCAGAAATAATATCTAAATCAAAAATGGTGCGTTTAGATAAATCAATATCTATTTTGTTTTCAATATTTAATAAATCTTGAAAATTAGGAATATTAAAATAAGGGTCTGTTAAATGTAGTGTTAAATCTTTCGTTTTACTATCGTCCCCTTTTGTGTTGTATTCTTCACTATAACGCAAAAATTTGCCATTATGTTTTTTAAATAAATATAGTCGCTCTGTATCGTATAAAGTTCCGAAACAAAAGTTACGATTGCTTTCTTTTAAATAGGCTTTTAGTTGTTTGTCCCAAACTTCACTAATATTTTTATTATCTTCCTTTTTAAATTCAATGGTTGCAATTAAATGGTCTCTCAACCATTCTAAGCTATCGCCATCATTATTTTGATGATAGTTTTGATAATGAGTAAACCAATTCTTGTCGTCAAAAATTGCACCGTCTATTTTGATAGGTGCTGATGACTTGTTGCCTTTTGGGAAATGTATTTCTGTGCCAATATAGTCTTTGGCAAACAAGCCTGAATTAATTAGAGCATACAGAAATTGCCATTTGTAGTATTGCTCATTTCTACCGCCATCCTTTTTCTTAAAATAGGTAGATTTATTTAATGTCAAATGTTCTGGCAAAAAACAAGTAAATTCATCTGCCGAGCCATATTTATCATCAAATTGGGATTTTAACTCTGAAAAATTGGACATATTAATCGTCTCTTAAAAAAATTAGGTAATTATACTCAAAATATCCCAAAAAATCCATGAAAAAACAAGCCCCCAATTTTCATTGAGAGCTTGTCTGTCAAGTCAAAGAATTACTTCTTATCATCTTTCACTTCGGTAAACTCAGCATCTACCACGCCGTCATCGGCAGGTTTGGCGGGCTCGGCTTGACCTGCGTCCGCACCTGCACCAGCTTGGTCAGTGCTATAAATCTTGGTACCGATTGGCAAGAATGCATTATCAAGGGCTTCTAGCTTGGCTTTGATTGCGTCCACGTCATCTTCTTTGGTCGCAAGTTCTAGCTCACTGATTGCCGTTTCTACCGCTTGTTTTTCTTCATCGGTCGCTTTATCGCCATTTTCTTTTAGGGCTTTTTGTACCCCTGCGATACGTCCGTCCGCTTCGTTACGCACGCCCGCAAGCTCGGCAAACTTCTTATCCGCTTCGGCATTGGCTTCGGCATCACGCACCATTTGTTCAATCTCTTCATCCGTCAAACCGCTGTCAGCTTTGATTTGGATAGATTGTGATTTGCCCGTTCCCTTATCCTTAGCAGAGATGTTCATGATGCCGTCTGCGTTGATGTCAAAGGTAACTTCAATCTGTGGCACGCCACGGGGTGCAGGCGGAATGTCGGTTAGGTCAAAGTTGCCCAAAAGTTTGTTTTGGTTGGCAATCTTACGCTCGCCTTGATACACCTGAATGCTTACGGCAGGTTGGTTGTCGGCAGCGGTTGAGAACACTTGTGATTTTTTGGTAGGAATCATCGTGTTTTTCTCAATGATTGCCGTCATTACGCCACCCATGGTCTCAATGCCTAGGGTCAATGGGGTAACGTCAAGTAGCAACACGTCTTTTTTGTCGCCAGAGAGTACCGCACCTTGGATAGCAGCACCGATTGCCACCGCTTCATCAGGGTTCACGTCTTTTCTTGGCTCTTTACCAAAAAACTCTTGCACTTTTTGCTGTACAAGTGGCATACGGCTTTGACCACCCACCAAAATCACGTCATCAATGTCGCTAGCCGACAGACCTGCATCTTCTAGGGCGATTTTACATGGGGCAATCGTGCGAGCCACCAGCTCTTCGGTCAAGGCTTCTAGTTTGGCACGGCTGATTGTTACCACCAAGTGTTTTGGGCCTGTGGCATCTGCGGTGATGTATGGCAAGTTTACTTCGGTAGACGTTGAGCTTGACAGTTCAATCTTGGCTTTTTCGGCAGCTTCTTTTAGGCGTTGCATGGCTAGCGGGTCGCCTTTTAGATTGACGTTTTGCTCTTTTTTGAACTCGTCCACAAGGTAGTCAATCAAAGCAATATCAAAGTCTTCACCGCCTAGGAATGTATCGCCGTTGGTAGATAGCACTTCAAACTGCTGTTCGCCGTCCACGTCCGCAATCTCAATGATAGACACGTCAAACGTACCACCACCCAAGTCATACACCGCAATGGTGCGGTCGCCTTCTTTTTTGTCAAGACCAAACGCAAGGGCAGCAGCGGTTGGCTCGTTGATGATACGCTTAACATCAAGCCCTGCGATACGTCCTGCGTCTTTTGTGGCTTGACGCTGGGCATCGTTAAAGTAAGCAGGGACGGTAACGACCGCTTCGGTTACGGTTTCGCCAAGATAATCTTCGGCGGTTTTTTTCATTTTTTTCAAAACTTCGGCAGAGATTTGTGGCGGTGCTTGTTTTTTACCGTTCACTTCTACCCACGCATCGCCATTGTCGGCTTTGACGATTTTGTAAGGCACAAGACCGATGTCTTTTTGAACCGCTTGTTCGTCATAACGGCGACCGATAAGACGTTTTACGGCAAATAGGGTGTTTTGTGGGTTGGTAACTGCTTGGCGTTTGGCAGATTGACCGACTAGGGTCTCACCGTCTTTGAATGCCACGATAGAAGGCGTAGTTCTGGCACCTTCGGCATTCTCAATGACTTTGACGTTGCCATTTTCTAGGACTGCCACACAAGAGTTGGTTGTACCTAAGTCAATACCGATAACTTTACCCATAATTTTTCTCCGATTTGTTAAGTGAATTTAAGTGATTTTTTGGCAAATTTGCAAAACAGTTTTGCCAAACTTGTCTGTTATATTTGTGTCAAATTTGGATTTTCAAGAGAAAATTTGACAAATTTTTAAAAAATTTTTTGTAAAAATTTTGTTTTAAGCCATTGAAATTTAAAACAAAATCCATAGGCGTTGATAAAATTTTGCCTATGTGTTTTTGATGATTTATCCAGTAGGGGCGAATTGCAATTCGC
Source organism: Moraxella sp. K127 (assembly GCF_015223095.1). Lineage (NCBI taxonomy): Bacteria > Pseudomonadati > Pseudomonadota > Gammaproteobacteria > Moraxellales > Moraxellaceae > Moraxella > Moraxella sp. K127. Next base: position 42,673 of record NZ_JADFBZ010000007.1, read on the forward strand.
CCACATTTAGGGCAAGGCTATGCCCCTACAAGCACCATTGCAGGGCGTAACGTACGTTCATTTAAGGTATAACCCTTTTGCAACACTTGACCAATGGTGTCTTTGTCGGCATCAGGGAAAATGCCCACCGCTTCATGAATATCAGGGTTAAAGGCATCGCCAATCTCACCCACGGCAACCACGCCATTACGTTCTAGGACGGTCAGTAGTGATTTGTGGGTCAAGCGTAGCCCTTCAAGGGTAGCTTCATCTGCCCCTGCTTGCTCACTGGCTTGTAGACCACGCTCCAAGTTATCCACCACGTCAAGCAGTTCTTTGGCGAACTTTTGTAGGGCGAATTTTTTTGCCTTTTCGGTTTCTTGCTCCATACGGCGTTGGGCGTTGTAGGACTCGGCATTGGCACGAGCCTGTGCTTCTTTGGCTTCTTTGACTTCGGCTTCAAGCGTTTCAATGGTGGCAATCAGTTTGGCAAGCTCGTCCGTCTCGGTAGGCTCGGTTTGTTCGTTTTCGTTTAGGATTGGCTCTTGTTCGCTCATGGTGTTCTCCAAATGGGATAAAATTCCCCTTATTGATAAAGGTTATGGGGCAAAATTTCAAGGGAGAATGTCGGTTTGGGCAAAAATTTTGTTATAATGGGGCAAAATGCAATTAGGATATGCCATGCTGATTTTAGACCTACCGCCCAGCGTAGAACAAACGCTCATCGCTCACGCTCACGCCCAAGATTTAAGCGTAAGCCAATACGTCCAAAACCTATTGCCAAAAGCCGACCAATCCAACCAAGACCCCCATGAAAATTTGGCATGGGAGCATGGTAAAGAGTTGTTTGGTTGTTGGGAAAGTCATGACGGCACATTAAGCCAAAATGTCAAAAAATTAGTCCTACAAAAGGTATTGGAAAAGCATGGCAAAAATATTGATTGATAGTGGTATTTTTGTGGCGTTGTTTGATAAAAGTGATAAATATCATCAACAATCCGTGCAATTTATCAAAGACAATAAAAAGCCGTTAATCACAAGTTTGGCGTGTGTTACCGAAGCCATGTTTTTACTTGCTCACCCACGCCCACAAAATGCCTTGTTAAATTTTTTGCATTTGGCACGCATTGAGATTGCCGAATTTAGCCATAAAGATATGCCAGCATTGGCGGATTTGATGAGCCAATACAGCAACGTGCCAATGGATTTTGCGGACGCTTGTCTTGTGCATTTGGCACAGCGTGAGACATTAAGCCACATTGCCACCATTGACAGCGATTTTCGCATTTATCGCATTCACGGTTATCCGTTTCGTGTGATGATTTAAAATAACCCCATTTGGAAAACCCCCATGACCACCCAAAAATCCTTTAAAAAAGACCCCAAAAAAGACGTTCAAAAAAACAAAAAACCCACCCAAAAACCCAAAAAACCCACCATGCCCCATTTTTATGGGACGCACGCCATTAAAGCGATTTTAAATACTCGCCCAATGGACGCCAAAGCCCTATTTGTGCAAAGCTATGACAATCATCACAACGACAACCACGATGAGATTATCGCCCTTGCCACATCGCTTGGCGTGTCGGTACAAACCGCCCAAAAAGACACATTGACCGAACTGTGTGGCAGTCCCCAACATCAAGGCGTGGTGCTGTCGGCACGTTCTCGCCCCATGCTGGACGACAGCGAGCTTGATAGCCTAGCAGGGCAGGATAATGCGGTGTTTTTGGTGCTAGACCAGATTACCGACCCACACAATTTTGGGGCGTGTCTGCGAACGGCAAGTGCCATGGGCGTATCAGCAGTCATCGTGCCACGTCATCAAAGCGTGGGGCTAACGCCAACGGTCGCCAAAGTCTCGGTAGGCGGAGCAGAGAGTGTGCCTGTGGTTGCGGTAACTAATCTGGCACGGTGTTTGGAGAAGTTAAAATCGGCAGGGGTGTTTGTGTTTGGCACGGCTCTTGATGAGAGTGCCAAGCCCTTGCAGGCGTGTGATTTTGGCGGAAAAGTCGCCATTGTCATGGGGTCAGAAGGGGACGGCATGAGACGGCTCACAGGCGAGCTGTGTGATACGCTCGTTTATATCCCCATGACGGACAACCCCGACCGCCCTCAGAGTCTGAACGTGAGCGTGGCGACAGGTATGGTGCTGTGGGAAGTTTTTAGAAGTCGTTAGGATAAGGGGTGCTTATTTTGTTTTGGCATTGTTGATGAATAATACACTCTACAAAATGAAAAAGTGCTACGGTTTCCGTTCGTGGTGAGCCTGTCGAACCATGACGGAAACCGACCCTTCGACAAGCTCAGGGTGAACGGTTTCCGTAGTAAAATTCAATTTTTTTGACTGTACCTTTGAATAGATGTGTAGGGGTAAATTGCCATTTGCCCTGTGATAGATATGAATATATTGCACATTTATATGGTAAAAATTATCTTAATTGGCTAATGCTTTGTTTTTTAAAAATGCCTATTTGTCGATTACCAAATCCAAAATCTACCCTTATTTATCCAATCGCCCCACCCCAGCTTTGTCTTTCATAAAAGCATAAAAGACAGATAAAGTAACAATAATCATACTCAAGCGTTTTATATCATTAAAAATTTTTTGCAATCATCATGGCGATTTTTATGTTTTTTTGGTATGATATGCTGTATTTTTTCGCCAAGTGATTTTGTAAGCGATTTTGGGTGTTGGACAGTTAGCACGCCCATTTGATGATTTTGCCAATATTTACTAACGGCGTTTTATTTTTTGGTAGTAGTCTAAAAAGTATGCTGAACTAGGTTTTCCGTTCACCCTGAGCTTGTCGAAGGGTAGGAAAACCGTTATGGTTCGACAAGCTCACCACGAACGGTTTTCCTTGTAGCATACTTTTTGAACCAGAGCCTATTTTTTAAATAAGAGACACACAATGAAAACCACTCGCACCACTTTTTTGATGACTGCCCTAATGGCGTCCATGCTTGCCCTAACAGGCTGTAACAAAGAGAGCAATACCGCCAAACCTGCCAGCACCGCAAACATCAGCGAACAAAGCCCTGAAATGGACAAAATCAGCTACATCTTGGGTCATGACGCAGGCAGAAACCTAAAAGAAATGGACGGCGAGATTAACCCAAAAATCATCGCAGCGGCACTCTCTGAGGGTTTTGAGGGCAAAGAGAGTAAATTTACCGATGAGCAAGCTCGTGCCATCTTTGAAGAATACCAAACACGCAAAGAAGCAGAAGCGGTCAAAGAGCTAGAAACCAAAGCGACCACTAACAAAGAAGCAGGGGCAAAATTCTTAGAAGAAAATAAAGCCAAAGAAGGCGTAAAAACCACGCCATCAGGACTACAATATAAAGTCATTACCGAAGGCACAGGAGCCAAGCCTAAGGCGACAGATGTGGTGGTGGCACACTATGAGGGTAAGACCATTGATGGCAAAGTCTTTGACAGCTCGTATGAGCGTGGCGAGCCTGCCCAGTTTGACCTAGGTCACATGATTCCCGGTTTTACCGAAGGCGTGCAACTCATGCCTGCTGGCAGTAAATATGAGTTTTATCTACCGTCAGAGTTGGGTTATGGCGAAGCAGGGGCACCGCCTGTGATTGAACCTAACAGCACCTTGATTTTTACCGTAGAGCTACTAGATGAAGCCAGTGCCAAAAAGGCGACTGCCGATGCCCAAGCTGCTACCGAAGCACAAATGGCAGAGTTGATGAAGCAGTTGGAAACACAGGCAACAGAGCCAGCGACCAACCAATAATCATCGCCATGGGTGACGCCGACCCAAGCAAGCCAAGTGCGTCGAGACGGACTTGGTTTTTGTTTTTATCAAGACTGATTTTAAGCCGATTTTAAACCAAACACCCAAACACATCCAAGCCTATTATCATGACCACGACCGACCACACACCTGCCTTTATTCATCAGACTGTCCTACTGCATGAGACGGTAGCAGGCGTGCTTGGTGTGTCCGATTTGTCGGGTGTGTCGCCACAGGCAGGCGTGTATGTCGATGCCACCTTTGGGCGTGGGGGGCATAGCCGTCTGTTGCTTAAATATTTGACACCCGATAGTACGCTTATTGTCTTTGACAAAGACCCGCAAGCGATAGCGGTAGCACACGAGCTTGCCAACACCGACCGCCGTGTGGTGGTGGTGCATGACAGCTTTGCCAATCTTAATGAAAATTTGGCAAAACTTGGCATCAATCAAGTGGACGGTATCATGGCGGATTTGGGCGTGTCTAGCCCACAGCTTGATGATGGCTCTCGTGGGTTTAGCTTTATGAAAGATGGGGCGGTGGATATGAGAATGGACACGAGCCGTGGACAAAGCGTGGGGCAGTGGCTCAAAGTTGTGGACGAGGAAACCCTTGCCAATGTGCTTTATGAATATGGCGAGGAGCGTCATAGCCGTAGAATCGCCCGTGCGATTAAGGCGATGGACAGCTATGATTCCACGTTGGCACTTGCCGAGACTATCAAACAAGCTCACCCTGCTTGGCAAAAAGGCAAGCACCCTGCCACGCAGAGTTTTCAAGCCATGCGGATATTTATCAATAATGAACTGGGTGATGTCAAAGATTTTTTACATCAAACCCTAACCGCCCTAAAATCAGGCGGACAGCTTGCCGTCATTAGCTTTCATTCGCTAGAAGACCGCATCATCAAGCAGTTTTTAAACAATCACAGCAAAGGGCGACATGAGGGCGATGATAAAATGCCCCTACCGCCAAAACGCCCAAAATACTTTGATAAGCCCTATCGCATCGCCCCAAGTGATGGCGAGGTGCGTGCCAACGTGCGTGCCAGAAGTGCCTATTTGCGTGGGGCAAGGCGAAATCAGACGGCATTTGAGCCATCCAATTGATTTATTATAGCCATGATTTGTCCCATTTAATTTATCATTTAAACCATTATAAATCACAACCCCATGAATCCAAGTGCTGACAGCGACTTACACGAATACACGACCGAGCGGATGAGCTTGGTGGGCTTGTATCGGCTGATTGTCGCTGGATTACTGCTCGGGATTCTCATCACGGGCGTAATGATAGCCACACAAACCCAAAAACGCCATCAGACCTATCAAGAACTTACCCGCCTAAGACAGCAACTGGCGAACATGCAAGTCGAAGAGAGCCGTCTGCTCATCGAACAGCAGACATTTAGTGCAACCCCACAGGTGGCAAGACGAGCGGTGGGCGAGCTTGGCATGCATTATCCAACCAAAAAAGAGCAGATAAATCAAGATGAATGGGACGAGCTTGGTAATTTAGACAATCTAGATAACACGGGGGTGTCTTATGAGTAAAAACGACCAAACCCCAAAACAGCCCAAACACCCAAAAAACCAAAACCGCTCAGGGCAAAAGACAAATACGTCCCCCAAGGGTGATATTGGCGAGAAACTAAGCAAAATCGGCAGTCTGGGCAAAAAGCTGGACAAAAGCCATGCCATCAAACGCACATCTGATGCCCAAAAGTCAACCCAAAGCCCCCTGAAAAAAACACGCAAACGAAAAAAAAGCTCGGGCGTCTCGCTGTTGGGTGGGCTTCAAGATGTGGGGCGTTATAAGATAGTTTGGGCGGTTATGGTGGTGTGTTTTTCGGCACTTTTCGCTCGTGCTTATTGGCTTCAAATCGCCAATGCCGACTACTACATCAGCCAAGGCGACAAGCTCATCACCAGTAAGCGAACCATCACCGCCCATCGTGGCAACATCTATGACACCAATGGGGCTCCGCTTGCTGCCAATGCCCCTTTGAGCACGGTGATTTTTAGCCCTTATGACTATGCTTTGGCGTATTATGATTTGCAAAAGAAAATCAAAAACACCAAAGGCGAAGAGCGTCGCCAAAAGCTACTACAAGAGCTCGATGAGATGAACTTAGAAACGCTGGCGGCTGCCAGTGGTGTTTCACGTGAAACATTAGAACAAGCAGTACATCTGGATGGGGCGGTGGATTTGGATGACCCAGAAGCGATTAAACAGGCCCTGCCATCGGGGACGGGGTCCAAGCGATTGGTGCTACTTAACCGAGTCGCCCCTGAGGTGGCTCAGCGGGTTACCATGTTAGGCTTTAAGGGCGTGTTTAGAGAGACGAGCGAGAAACGCTACTATCTACAACCTGAGCCCATGGCACAGATATTGGGCTATATGGGCTACTCCCAAGATGACCCGCCTGTCTATGGGGGGCGAACAGGCATAGAAGCCAAATACGACAAACAGCTGACAGGACAAAACGGTCAAGTGCTAAGCCTGCGAGCGGTGCAGGGCAGTATCGGCGACATCAAAGAACTCTCGCCCATGACGGCAGGGCGGGACATTCATCTGACCATAGATTCACGGTTGCAGTATATTTTGTACAAAGAGCTAGAAGAGCTTGGGCGTGTCCAGTCGGCACGGTCAAGTTCGGGCATGATTGTCGATGTGCAGACAGGTAACGTGCTTGCCATGGGGTCGTGGCCGTCTTTTAACCCAAATGATTTGTCAAAAAGACATGGGGCAAGCGAGCGTAACCGCCCTGTGCTAGACACCTTTGAACCAGGGTCAGTGGTTAAGCCTTTGACGGTGGCGGCCGCCTTGGAGTCGGGGCGGTATAGTACCCGAACGCTCATTGATACGGGCGAGGGTAGCATGAGACTTGGTGGGTATAGCATTCGTGATGGCGGTCGCTATGGGGCGATTACCATGGGTAAGCTTATCCAAAAGTCATCCAACGTAGCATCCGCCAAAATCGCCCTAGAACTGCCCCCTGACGCCATCGTGAACATGCAAAGAAAGTTTGGCTTTGGGCAAAAGACCGCTTTGAACCTGCCTGCTGAGTCGGCAGGTGTGCTACATACCCCGACCGCCAAAGACGTCACCCGTCGTGCCACGCTGGCATACGGCTATGGGCAGTCGGTCACACTGGCTCAGATTGCAGGGGCGTATGCGACACTTGCCAATGGGGGCAAGATGAATCATCTTAGACTGGTCAAAGAAGAATCCGTCCCTACTCCAGAGCAGGTCATCAGCGAGCAACATGCCAAAGACATCACTAACATGATGATTAGCGTGACCGAAAAAGGCGGTACGGGGACAGCCGCCGCCATTGATGGCTACTATGTGGCGGGCAAGACAGGCACGTCACGTCGCACCAATCCAGCAGGCGGTTATTATACCGACCAATATCGCAACGTCTTTGCAGGGTTTGCCCCTGCGACCAGTCCCCGTTTTGTGGTGGTGATTTTGGCAGAAGACCCAAGACAGGGCAAATATGCTGGACAAACCGTCGCCCCTGTATTCGCCAAAGTGATGAAAGAGACGCTTAGGATTTATAACGTGCCATTTGACAAACCGCTAGATACGAACCAGTAAGTCGTTTTGCCACTTTATTTTTTTATTTTTAAGAAGGATTTTTCATGACAACATTCAACGATTTTGCCGAAATTTTACAGCCCCATGTGTCCGATATGGATTGGGGGTGTATCAAGGATTTGCTCATCGCAGGCTTTGTGTCGGACAGTCGCAAGGTGGCAGGTGGCGAGATTTTTGTGCTGTTGTCGGTCAATCCTGACATCAAATCCAAGGCAAAAGGCTATATTGACAGTATCAATAGCCAAGCGGTGCTGTCCGAAATCAGTGCGTCCGACATGGGCGTGGATAACGCCAAAATGCCGATTGTGCATATTGCCAATTTACGCCTGATTTTGGGCGATTTGGTCAAGGCGTACTTACAAAAAACAGGGGCGGCGGCTCTGCCAAAAGTCGTGGCAGTTACAGGCACCAACGGCAAGACCACCATTAGCCAGCTTACCGCCCAGCTTTTATCCCTTGCCAATCACAAAACCGCCGTCATGGGCACAGCAGGTAATGGCATTTTGCCAAACTTAACCCCAAGCACCCATACCACGCTAGAAGTGGTCGCTCTACAACACGCCATTTATGACTATGCCCAAGCGGACGTAGAGTGTATCGCATTGGAGGCAAGCTCGCACGGACTTCATCAGCACCGCTTGCAAGGCGTGCCAATCACGGTGGCGGTGTATTCCAACCTATCCCGAGACCATTTGGATTATCATGCCGACATGGACGACTATGCAGGGGCGAAGGCACGGCTCTTTGACAAGGCGTTATTTCCCACGCTGACTCATGCCATTATCAATGCCGATGATGAATTTAGTGAAATCTTTATCCGTCAAGCCAAACAGTCGGGGCTTACCATTTGGACGTACAGCACCAAAAACCCCAAGGCGGACTTTTTTGCCAAACAAATCAGCCCAAGCCTAAACGGGGTGGATTTGGTTATCCAAACCCCACAGGGCGAGATGACGGTAAAAAGCCCATTGCTAGGCTTATTTAACGTGGCAAACCTACTAGCCAGCATTGGGGCAAGCCTTGCCATGAATGTAAGTTTTGATGAAATTATCAATAATATCAAACACTTAAAAGGGGCAAGGGGACGCATGGAGCAAGTGCCGTCCGAGCGTGGTTCGTTTATCGTGGACTATGCCCACACCCCTGACGCTTTGACCCAAGTTTTGACGAGTCTAAAAGCTCATTGCACAGGCAAACTCATTGCCGTCTTTGGCTGTGGGGGCGACAGAGACAAGGGCAAACGCCCGCTTATGGCACAGGCAGGGCTTGCCTTGGCGGATACAGTCATCTTGACCGCCGACAACCCCCGAAGCGAAAACCCCAACGCCATACTCTCCGACATGCAGGTCGGCATGACGTGCGATGACCATTATCGCACCGTGATAGAGCCTGACCGCAAACGTGCCATTGAGCTTGCCATAAAAGACGCAGGCGAGCAGGACATTGTCGTGATTGCAGGCAAGGGGCATGAGACGTACCAAGAGATACAGGGCGTACGGTATGATTTTGATGATGTGGCGATTCTTGGGGAGTTGATTGGGAAATTTGGCAAATAACAGATTTACTGTATTTATTTTTAGGGATTTAAAATGCACATTCAATGTCAAAAATGCAACCATTATGAAGAAGTTAATTTAAAATTCTTTATAAACATTATTGGCGGTGCGGTTGTTGGTAGTGGTTATTGGGCTTGGACTGCGTATTTATTTGCAGGGACAGGTTTTGCCATGCCAATTTGCATTGCGATTATGACAGGTGGCGTGGCAATGCTTGCTTTTTCTGATGAAATTGTGGCTTGGATTGCAAAAAGATATGATTGTCCAAAATGTCAATCAAATCAATGGGTGGCGGTTGATATCAAAAGGCTTTTGGCTGAAAAATTAACCCAAAATCCAACTGATAAGCAAGAAGTAGAAAATGATGATGTGTTAAAAAAGAGAATGTCATCAATCTTGTCAAAAGCCAAAAATGGCAAGCATATAGAAAAAGATGAAAAAATCCAATCGTTATTAAATCAAATTGAAGGGTTGCAATTTTTATTAGGGTGTGTTGAACTTTGGTATTTGCAATGAAAAATGAGAAAAATCGCCCGTTTTTCAAGGAAAAAACGCAGGTTGATAGTTATTCTATCAGACAAGTTTTTGACGCAGAAAAACAAGATTTAGCCATTTTTCATGCAAAAATTGATTGAAATTGTCAAATTTTCATCTTATTTTATAAAAATGTTATCAATGTTCAACACGCCCTAGAAAAACAACAAAAAATTTCTAATAAAGACAATCCACAAATTGCAATCTTGACAAATAAAATCCAAGAAAAAATTTTGGAATTAGAAAAACTCATGTCATGATGGTTGTTATGATTTGATTGGCATGAATACGACTTAAAATTATTTTGATAAATTGGGTTTTTATTTTTAACCCAATTTATAAATGTTTGTTGATTAAATAATGTTTTGATGTATACAAATGTAGGGGCAATTTATTCGCCCAAAAATCAACACTTTACACAGGGAAAATTGCAATTTGCCCCTACAAAATATCCAAAAGGTATCGTTAATTAACAATGCCAAATTTTAAAAATTAACTCAAATAAACAAGAGAACCCCATGACCCCATATATTTGGCAAACCGATAATTTAACACAGGCATTAGCCAGCCTAAACCCCACATGGCACAACGCCAACGGCTTTACCCAAAGCACTCGTATTACGACTGACACTCGCAAGATTGAGCGGGGCGATGTGTTTTTGGCGTTAAAGGGCGATAATTTTGACGGTCATGACTATGTCGCCACCGCTTTTGACAAGGGGGCAAGCCTTGCCATTACAAGCCGTGCCGTGGGCGATTTTGCCCAGATTGTCGTTGATGACACTCGTTTGGCACTCGGGCAACTTGGCAAATACCGTCGTGATGTTCACCCCAATCTTACCGTGATTGCCCTGACAGGCTCGTCTGGCAAGACCACCACCAAAGAAATGCTTGGGGCGATTTTTGGGCAGTTTGCCCCCACCTTGACCACCCGTGGCAACCTAAACAACGATTTGGGCGTGCCGATGATGTTATTAGAGCTGTGTGATGAACACGAATTTGCCGTCATGGAGCTTGGGGCGAACCATGTGGGCGAGATTGCCTACACCGCAGGACTGGTGTCGCCTGATGTGGCGTGCGTGCTAAATATCGGCACGGCTCATTTGGGCGAGTTTGGCGGTCGTGAGAATATCGCTCGTACCAAGGCGGAGATTTTTTCGGCATTGACGGCGGACGGCGTGGCGGTGCTACCCTTTGGCGATGAGTTTTTTGACTTTTTAAAAGACGAGAGTGCCAAATTTACCGAGCAGTACATTACCTTTGGCGAGCGAGCCGAACGCCCCGAAAAAGCATTGGATTTTAGCAAACTATCCCAAGCCGAGATAGACGAGCTATCCACCCTTGACAGCGTGCTAATTATGGGCGATGTGTTTGCCGATGATGTAGACTGTGCCAGCACGCACAGCGACTTTGAGCTGACGGTCAATCTGGCGATAGATGAGCTTGACAGCACCGAGGTGCAGTTGCCCTTTGTGGGCGAGCATAATGTGGTAAACGCCCTAGCCAGCACCGCCATTGCCACCGCCTTGGGCGTGCCACTTGACAAGATAAAATCAGGCTTGGAGCGTGCCACGCCACCAAAGGGGAGATTGACTCGCCTTAGCTTTGGCGAGCATACCTTGATAGATGACACCTACAACGCCAATCCCAATTCTATCTATATGGCGGGTAAGGTTTTGGCGAACGAGAGCGGGCAAAAAATCTTGGTGTTGGGCGACATTGGCGAGCTTGGCGATGAAGCGGTGTCCGAGCATGGTAAACTTGGGCAAACCCTTGCCACGCTTGATATTGACCATGTTTTGACGGTCGGCACGCTGATGAAACATTGCACCGATAGTCTAAATGGCATTCGTGGCAATAGTGAGCATTTTGCCAATAAAGCAGACTTATTAGAAAAATTAAAAAGCCTATTAAACGAGCCGTCTGTCGTGCTGTTTAAGGGGTCAAGAAGTACCACCATGGAAACCCTAATCCACGATTTAACCCAACCTGTAAGCGAGTAAACGATGTTATATTGGCTCATTGATTATTTTGACATTTTGTATAGCCAGACCATTGCGTCTTTGGGGCTAAGGAGCTTGCTTGCGGTCATGACGAGCATGGCGATTGTACTCATGGCGGGTAAGCCTGTCATCGCCTATCTTAGAAATCTCAAATACGGTCAAGCGGTACGCACGGACGGCCCAAAAACGCACCTTGTCAAGCAAGGCACGCCAACGATGGGCGGTGTGTTGATTTTGTTTGCCATTGGGATTTCTACCTTGCTGTGGGCGAATTTGACAAACCCTTATGTATGGATTTTGATGGCGGTCATGGTCATCTTTGGGGCGGTCGGCTGGCGTGATGACTGGCTAAAAATCAAACACAAAAACCCACAAGGCTTGGTCGCCAAAAAGAAATATTTTTGGCTGTCGGTCGGAGCGTTGCTCGCTGGCGGGTCGCTTTACTATATCTCTTTGCAACAAAATCCCACCACCATGCACGCCATGCAGGATTTGCTCATACCTGTCTTTAAGGACTGGGTCATTCCGCTGTCTGTCATACCATTTGGGCTTGGCTTTATTACGCTCACTTATTTTGCCATTAACGGCACGTCCAATGCGGTCAATTTAACAGACGGCTTGGACGGCTTGGTCGCCTTGCCTGTGGTGCTGGTGTCGGCAGGGCTTGGGGTGTTTGCTTATGTGTCGGGTCATGTGGAATGGGCAAATTATCTGTCCGTGCCGTATATCGCTTATAATAGCGAAGTGGTCGTGGTGTGTGCGTCCATGATTGGGGCGTGTTTGGGCTTTTTGTGGTACAACGCCGCCCCTGCCGAAGTCTTTATGGGCGATGTGGGGGCGTTGAGCCTAGGCGGTATGCTTGGCACGATTGCGGTGATGACACGTCAAGAAGTGGCATTTATCCTAATGGGCGGTATTTTTGTCATGGAAGCCTTGTCGGTCATCATTCAAGTCGGCTCGTACAAACTACGTAAAAAACGAGTCTTTCGCATGGCACCTTTGCACCACCATTTTGAAGAAATGAGACTAAAAGAAACCAAGGTTGTGATACGTTTTTGGATTGTGTGTATTATCCTTGTGGTGCTATCACTCATGACATTAAAATTAAGATAAGAAAGATAAAGGAAAAGCCCTGCAAAGATGCGGGGCTTTTTTGTGGGGTGTGGGTTTTTATTTTTAAAAACCAAACGTCCTTGCCCGAATCTACCCGCCAAAACTTGGCACCACACCCAAATAACCGCCAATTTGGGCGATGATGTTTATCACACCAAAGACGATAACAAAATAAATCATAAACTGACCGCCAAAAGCTCGGTAAGTGCTGTCGGGGTATTTTTGGCGGTGAGCCTTGGCAAGCAGGGCAGGGACGATGACACCCCATACGGTCAAGGCAAGCCCTGCAAAACCAATGGCGGTTGTAAAGCCAAATGGGGCAATCAGACTTAGCACCAAAGGCGGTAAGAACACCACCGCCACCGCATAGGCTCGCCCTGTCTTGTCATCGCCAAACCCAAAAAAATCACTCAAAAAGTCAAACAATCCCAACGCCACGCCCAAAAAGGAGCTGGTCAATGCCATGTAAGCAAATGCCCCCAACATGGTGCCGATAAAACCCGATTTGCCAATCGCTCCTAGTAGCGTTGCCACATCGCCGTCTTTGGCGATGACTGGGGCAAAATCGGTGCGTGGTAGATTGCCTTGGACGACCACTTGCCACAGCAGATAAAACCCGAGTGCCATGAGCGAGCCTATCAAGACCGACTTGGCGACTTTGGCGGTGTCGCCCCCAAAGTATTTGACCATGCTTGGCACGCCGATATGATAGCCAAACGACACCAGCACCGTGGATAATGCCACCCAAATGTAGGGCGTGTAAGCTGTGCCAGTTGGGGCGTGAGTGTCAAAGAGCGTATCCAGACTAACCGATGACATCATGCCAAAGGCAGAGATGAAAAAGCTGGTTATCATGCCAATCATCAGTACGCTTGCCACTCTGTCCACGACCCGAGTTGAGAGCCACACAAACACCGCAAATAGCACGCTGATGATGAGCGAGCCTAGGCGTGGGGCGATGTCCGTGCCTGTCAAGGCAGACAGATGACTGGCGGTCAAGCCCCCGCCACTGGTGATGTAGGCGTAGAGCAGGATGTACAGCACAAAGACGAGCGATAGGCTATTGATGGTGTTCCAGCCTTTGCCGAGCAAGGATTTGACAATGGTTGCAAGGTTGGCATTGGGTGGAAATGTGGTGCTGGCTTCTAATATCATAAGACCCGATGCGTACATACAAAGCCAAGTGTAGGCGAACACCAACAGCGACCATGAGAACCACACGCCTGCCGTGGCGGTGGGGTTGGCGAGCATACCCGCCCCAATGGCGGTGCCTGCGATAATCATCGCCCCGCCAAAGACCGAAGGGGATTTTGACATAAATAAACCTTGATAACCTGCCAAATGTGGCAAAAGGGGATTATTTTAATCGTTTTTGGGAGTGATTACAAATACGGTTGTATGATAAGTCAATGAAAAACCCAACTCATATCTTTTAACACGATTGTCTTTTAAAATAAATTGTCTTTTAAAATAAAAAATGCTTGTGCTACAATAAGTGGGCTTAGGGCGTGCCCGCCCTTTATAACACAATTTAAAATTTAGAAATATTTTAGAAATAAACTATCTGTTTTTGCATGAAAAATGGCTAAATCTTGTGGCTCGAAGGCAAAAACTTGCTTGATAGAATGACTATCAACCTGCGTTTTTTCCTTGAAAAACCTGCGATTTTTCTCATTTTTTCATTGCAAATATAAAAGGCAGGCACACCCTATTTAAGTTATTTCAATCCATTTAAAAAAGGAAATCCCCATGTTCAAAAACTTCGCCTCAGACGCTCTTGGTTTATCCGACATTGGCAAAATCATACCGCCCAGCCAGTTTAACCAAACGGATATTGACGACTATATTTTTCATGAAGATGATGAGCGGATTTATTTTGTCATCAAATCAAAAATGGACGAATACTGCTTTACCAATACCGCCTTTATCCACTTGGACGGGCAATCCGCCACAAGCAAAAAACGTACGCTAAAACGCTATCCTTATCGCTATTTTGCCCCAAGTCAAGTCTCCATTGAGACGGCAGGGACAATGGATTTAGACGTGGAATTAAAGTTTCATTTGGGCGGTTTGGCGTTTAGCATTGACATTGACAAAAGTCAAATTGAAGGCGTGCGAGACATTTACAAGGCATTGACTGCCATTGCCGAGCGTTGTCAGGCAATCCGTCATGATGAGATGGTATTGGAGAAGACCTTTGAGACAGTGACAGGCATGTTTAATTTAAAAGACGTGCCAGAAGCGGTGATTATGAGTCTACCTACCGTCATCAATCAAACGGTGCAAAAGGTAGAAGCAGGCTATAACGAACGCCTAAATGCCATTCGCCAGTATGACTTTGGGGTGGTGTTTGAGCATTATTTGCGTGACTAATTATTTGCGTAACTAAGGGTTAAATGGGATAAACTAAAACCGCCCCGATAGTCATTCGGAGCGGTTTTTTATGGCAACTGGATTATTTTAGCACTTCTGCCATGCTGTTGGCGACATATTCTACATTGGCATTGTTTAGCCCTGCGATACACATACGCCCATTTTCTACCATATAAATGGCGAACTCATCACGCAAGCGGATAACCTGCGGAGCGGTCAGCCCTGTAAAGCTAAACATACCACGCTGTTTGGTAAAGTAGCTAAAATCACGCTCGGGGAGCTTCTGGGTCAATACGTCTTGGAGTTTTTGACGCATTTCACGGATACGGTCTCGCATCTCGTACACTTCGCCTACCCATTGATTGAACAATTCATCATCGTTCATCACGGTGTCCACCACCGCATTACCGTGAGACGGTGGGCTAGAATAGATACGGCGAACGGTGAATTTTAATTGCCCAAGCACGGTATCCGCTTCCGTCTTAGTGGGGGCAACCACTGACAGACCGCCAACACGCTCGCCATAGAGCGATAGGTTTTTGGAGAAAGAATTTGACACAAACACGGTCAAGCCTTTTTCTACCGCCAGACGAATGGCAGACGCATCGCCGTCCATGTCATCGCCAAAGCCTTGATAGGCGATGTCCATAAAGGGAATGAGTTTTTTGTCTTTGATGATGTCAAGCACGCTGTCCCATTGCTCGTTTGACAAATCCACGCCCGTGGGGTTGTGGCAACATGGGTGTAGTAGCACCACGTCATTTTCGTTTAGGGTGTTTAAAAACGCACACATCTCATCAAATTTGACCCCGATGGTCGCCCCGTCATAGTAGGGGTATTTGCCAACTTCTATGCCTGCCCCTTCAAAAATGCTGATGTGGTTGCCCCATGTTGGGTCGGACACATAGCATTTGGCGTTGGGGAACCACTCGTGGATAAAGTCCGCTCCCACTTTTAAGGCACCAGACCCACCAAGCGTGGCAATCGTGGCAACTCGTCCGTCTTTGACAACTTGGCTGTCTTTGCCAAACAGTAGCTCTTGGCACGCTTTTTTGTAACCTGCCAAACCGTCCATAGGCAAGTAGCCACGGGGGCGAGGTGGATTGGCGATACGTCCTTCGGCGGTTTTGACGCATTCTAGGACGGGCAATTTGCCGTCTTCGGTGTAGTACACGCCCACGCCAAGGTTTACCTTGATGTCGGTGCGTGGGTCATTGGCAAATTTGTCCATGAGACCCAAAATCGGGTCGCCAGCATAGGGGGTAACGTGTTCAAACATAACAAATACCTTTGTTGTTGTGGATAAAAACTAAATAAAAACCGTGTCAGTATAACGCAAAATCGGGCGGTTGTGGGGAAATTTTGTTGTTTTTGAATGATGATTTTGGTGGTGCTTTATCAGCCAAATAATACTGACTGCTTGCCATCAATCTCAACAATGAGCTTTCCGCCTAGGGCTTGGACGTATTTTTTGATGGTGGCGTATTCGGGGTTGTCGGCACTTTCCATTTGGCAAATGGCGGATTGGGATACGCCAATTTTGTCGGCAAGCTCGGCTTGGGTGAGCTTGGCATTTTTGCGAAGCTCGCTTAGGCGGATACTGACCAAGGTGTCGGCAACTCGCTGTTCTATCTTGTTACGGCGTTCGGCAGGCAGACTTGCCATGTGGTCGGCTAGGGTTTTGTAAGTTTTCATAACTCATTATCCTTTAAGTATTCGTCATAAATACGCTCGGCAAGGGGTACCATGCGTTGATAAAAACGTTTGTCGCCTGTTTTATCGCCTGCACACAACATGATGGCACGGCGAATGGGGTCAAATGCATAAAAGGCACGGTATGGCTTACCATTATGCTGAATACGCAACTCTTTTAGGTTTGAGATGGTGCTATCATAAAGCGTATCGGCATAGGGTCTGCCCAACTGCGGTCCAAGTTGTGCTAGGATGTTTAAGGCATATAAAACGCTGTCAATTTCGTCATCGTCTAAGGTGTCAAGCCATCTGGCGAACTCATCAGCATAAAGTACTTCCCACATTATTATCCCCCTTACCAAAATTATAAGTCAAGACTTATATTTTTTCAACCCATTCTATACCGTTGTGGGCTTACTGACCAAAAAATCCCCAGCGTTATTAATCAAAAATTCCTTAAAGGCAAGAGCGGCAGGCGACAGCGAGCGGTTTTTGTGGGTGTAGAGCAAAAATTTGCGTTCTACCACAGGCTCGCTGATGGGTCGCATGACCAGCCCGTATAGTTCCACCCATTCGGCAGCATAGAGTAGGCATAACGTCACTCCAAGTCCCATTCGGGTCATGCCAAGGGCGGTTGAGAGAAAATTAATCTCAAAATCGGGGTTAAAGATGCGACTTGAAATGTTATTGGGAAGTTCGTTTTGTAGGCTTTTAATAAAAGGTCCATTTAGGGTAATGAGCTTTTCATCAAGTAAGTCCGCCCATGTGATTTCATCTTTTTGGGCAAAGGGGTGGTTTGGCGGCAGCACCAGATAAAAAGGCGAGCTAAACAGCACATCCACATTCAAATCATCAGAATAAGGACGTTCGGGAGCGACCCCCAAATCAGCTTCTAGGTTCTCAATGTGCTCAACCACATTGTCCACCGAGCAGTCGGTGAGCGTGACCTGAATGTTGGGGTGTAGCTCACAGAACTTGGCGACAAATTTGGGCATGGTGGACGCAGACAACTGCTGAGAGACGGCAAGGCGGACGTGTCCTTGATGTAGTGATTTTAGGTTGTTGACTTTTTCGTTGAGTACCGACATCTCATTGAGAACTCGCCGAGCCTGTGGCAGTAGCCGTGAACCCGCATCTGATAGGTGTAGTTTGCGTGTGGTGCGGTCAAAGAGTTTGACATCAAGATTTTGTTCTAGCTCCTTAATCAGACCGCTTAGGGCAGACTGGGTTAAGCACAGTGTCTCGGCAGCCTTGGTAAAACTGTTTTGCTCGGCGACAAGCACAAAGGCTTTTAGCTGGCGTAGGGTGGTACTCATTATTATTAACCTTAATAAATATATAAGATGATATTATAAATGATAATTGCCAAGATACAAGGGGGCGGATAAAATATTTTTTGGGTAAAAATTAATCGAATTCGCTTGATAAAAATACTGGATTTGGCGATGATGTA
>NZ_JADFBZ010000008.1:0-59894 GCF_015223095.1 Moraxella sp. K127
GGTGGGGTTTGCAAAGGAAAAAAAAGGGGGGGGGCGTTGCAAAACTACCACCAAAGCAGATGTCACAGCGACTGCCAAATCTGCTATAATACACGCCTTACCTAACGATTTGGGGTAGGACTTTTTGTGGCAATCTTTGTCATTGTAACATTAACCAGATACTAAGGAACAAATATGTGCGGTATCGTTGGGGCAATTCGTGCCCATGCCAATGTGGTGGATTTTTTAACAGACGGGCTAAAACGCCTAGAATATCGTGGCTATGACTCGTCAGGCATTGCGGTCTATAGTGAGAGCGAACAAAAGATTAAACGAGTTCGTCGTGTGGGGCGTGTCGCTCTCATGGAAGAGGCGGTCAGGCAAAAAGGGCTGACAGGTCATATCGGCATCGGACATACCCGCTGGGCAACACATGGCGGTGTTACCGAGTCAAACGCTCACCCGCACATCTCAGGCGGACTCATCTCGGTGGTGCATAACGGCATTATTGAGAATTTTGAAGCCGAACGTACTCGCCTAGAAGCATTGGGTTATGAATTTGAATCGCAAACCGACACCGAAGTCATCGCTCACAGCGTCCGCCACGAATACGAAAATAACGGCAAGGATTTGTACCGTGCAGTACAAACAGCGTGCAGTCGTTTTCATGGGGCATTTGCCATTGCTGTGATGTGCCATGATGACCCTGCTCACATGGTGGTGGCTCGCATGGGCTGTCCGCTCCTGGTGGCATTTGGCGATGAAGAAGTATTTATCGCATCCGATGTGTCGGCAGTCATTGCCTTTACCCGTAAAGTCACTTATTTAGAAGATGGCGATATTGCTTTGTTATCCGCTAACGGCATTGACATGCTCCTTGATAAAAATGGCGACAAAACCGAGCGTGCGGTAAAAACTTCCGAGCTGTCATTGGCAAGTTTGGAGCTGGGTGGGTATAGCCACTTTATGCAAAAAGAGATTTATGAACAGCCAAAAGCGGTGGCGGATACGGCAGAAATTTTCCTAGATGGCGGTTTTGTGTCAGAGAATTTTGGTGAGCATGCCCCAGAGATTTTCTCAAAAACTAAAAGCATAAAAATCCTAGCCTGTGGCACGTCTTATTATTCGGCACTCACGGGCAAATATTGGCTAGAATCCATCGCTCGTATTCGTACCGATGTAGAGATAGCTAGCGAATATCGCTACCGTGATGTCATCGCTGACCCTGATGAGCTTATCATCACGATTAGCCAGTCGGGCGAGACCCTAGACACGATGGAGGCGTTAAAGTACGCCCAATCCCAAGGGCATGAGTACAGCCTATCTATTTGTAATGTATTAGAATCTGCCTTGCCCCGAGCCAGTACGCTTGCCATCTATACCCGAGCAGGGGCAGAGATTGGCGTGGCGAGTACTAAGGCATTTACCACCCAGCTTGTGATTTTGTTTGGACTGGCAGTGACGCTTGCCAAACTTCGTGGGCATGTGTCTGATGATGAGTTGGTAGGCTATGCTGATGATTTACGTCAGTTGCCAGGGAGCATACAGCACGCCTTAAACTTAGAGCCACAGCTTGCCGTATGGGCAAAAGAGTTTGCCACCAAGCCATCTGCGTTATATCTGGGGCGTGGCATTCATTATCCGATTGCCCTAGAAGGGGCGTTAAAATTAAAAGAGCTGACCTATATCCATGCCGAGGCTTATCCTGCAGGCGAACTCAAACATGGTCCTTTGGCACTCGTTGATGAAAACATGCCCGTGGTGGTCATCGCCCCCAATGACAAACTGCTTGATAAGGTCAAAGCCAATATGCAAGAGGTTGGAGCTAGGGGTGGCGAGCTGTTTGTCTTATCCGACCTTGACAGCGACTTTACCGAAACAGACGGCGTACACGTCATTCGCACGCCACGCCATATCGGAGTGTTATCGCCCATTGTCCATACCATTGCCGTGCAACTGCTCTCCTATCATGTCGCCTTGGTGCGTGGTACGGACGTGGACAAACCCCGTAACCTTGCCAAGTCGGTGACAGTGGAATAACCCTTGATTTTTGTTTGGCTTTTTATTATAATGAGCCGTTTTATGTGTCCGTGTGGCTCGGACGTGGATTGAGTTTTTCAATCTGATGATGATATGATATGCGACCTTTGAGCCATGTAGAAAGGTATGAGCCTATGTCATTTATTGGAGTATTCCATGAGTAACAAACATCCCCTGGTTCAACAAATTGAACAATCACAGCTAAAAGACCACCCTTCATTCGCCCCTGGTGATACTGTTGTGGTTAAAGTTCGTGTCCAAGAAGGCGACAAAGAGCGTCTACAAGCCTTTGAAGGCGTGGTTATCGCTAAGCGTAACCGTGGTCTCAACTCATCTTTCACCGTACGTAAGATTTCAAGCGGTGTGGGTGTTGAGCGTGCATTCCAACTACACTCACCAATCATCGGTGGTATCGAAGTTAAGCGTCGTGGTGATGTTCGCCGTGCCAAACTTTACTACCTACGTGAGCGTTCTGGTAAGTCTGCCCGTATCAAAGAAAAATTGGGTGCCAAAAAAGACGCTTAATGTCTTATCTGATTTACCCAATCAAAACCCTGCTGACATGGCAGGGTTTTTTGTGGTTTGGCTTTATGCTCATTTGATTTTAAAATATGCCAATGGGCGTGCTGAATACATCCTTTGATGGCATTATTTTTATCACGCACAACAAAAAACACCCAACCGAAGTTGAGTGTTTTAAAATATGGTGGCGTGGGGCAGGATCGAACTGCCGACACACGGATTTTCAATCCGTTGCTCTCCCGACTGAGCTACCGCGCCATGTTTAGCTTTATTGGCTAAGTGGTGCGTATTATATATGATTTTAAAAACTTTGCAAGCACTTTTTGCATATTTTTTGAAAAATTTTTAAAAACCGATGATTTTTACCCAAAATCCTTGCATTTTGGGGTATGATAGCGTTTTTTGACGTGGGGGCGGACATGAGTAAATTGCACACCGATGATTTAAACAGCGTACAAGATTTTACCAAAAATCAGCTAATGGCAGATTTTGACCTATTATTTGACACTGCCAATCTGCCACACCCCTTGGGTGAAGCGTCTCGCTATGCCATTTCTAACGGTGGCAAACGGGTGCGTCCTTTGCTTGTATTGGCGACTTTTTTGGCAGTTGGGGGGCGTGTGGATATGCCTGCCTTTGGAGCGGTACGCCGTGCCATGCTTGCCATAGAGTGCGTGCATGGTTATTCGCTTGTGCATGATGACCTACCGTCTATGGACGATGATGAGCTACGCCGTGGCAAGCCGACTTGTCATGTGGTTTATGGCGAAGGGGCGGCGGTGCTGACAGGCGATGTATTGCAGTCGCTTGCCTTTGATGTGTTGGGCGGAGATTATGAGCTCGGGGCGGTTGGGGCTGATGTCGTGGCAAGGCTACTTGGCATACTTGCTCCCAACGCTCGGCGTATGGTGGCAGGGCAACAGGCGGATTTGAGCGGTGAGCAAAAACAGCTTAGCCAAGATGAGCTAGAAGCCATTCACAAGGACAAAACAGGGGCGTTGATAGAAGCTAGTGTGTTGATGGGAGCGGTGTGTGGCGGTGCGTCTGATGAGCGTATGGCAAGCCTTGGCGAGTATGCACGGCTCATCGGGCTTGCCTATCAGGTGCAAGACGATGTGCTAGATGTCGTGGCGGACACCCAAACGCTTGGCAAAATGGCAGGCAGTGATGAAAAGCTGGACAAATCCACTTATGTCAAACTGTTTGGCGTGGATAACGCCCGTGCCTATGCTGATAAACTCTTTGATAAGGCAAGAGGGCAAGTGGCGGATTTGGGCGATGATAACCTACTTTTGCAAATGGTGGATTGGCTACAAAAACGGGATTATTAAACAGAGTTTTGATGTTTGGAAAAATTTCAAATTTTTAGTTTTACGATTTGAATTAATAACCTTTTCAAGCCTACCCTACTAATTTCCCCATCGCCTTTGGTACGCCCAGCCCATCACACCCTTTTTGCCAAACAAAATCAGCATGAATGGCGGTTAGAGCGTGGTTGATTTTCTCATAAAGCATTTTATCAATGCTTATATAAACCAGTGACAAATGCCAATGAAAATGCGTGAGTGTGTGTTTGATAGTTTTGGGGTGATTGATGGTAATGTTTGGCAAATTATCCAAAACTTGACTTTCAGCAAGGCTAGGCTTATGGGCGTGGGCGTATTTATCATGCATGGTTTTGGCGTGATGTAAATCATGGGGCATATCGCCTTGTTTATCATTTATCATCAGCATGGGCAAGGCGTACAGTCCGTCCCAAATGCCTGCCCCTGTATCGCTTTGGCGTTTTATCCATAAGAGCTTATCATCATATATCAGAGCAAACACGAGCGAATGACGGTGGGGTTTGTCTGCCTTTTTGGCTTTGACAGGATAAGCGGTGGGATTGCCGTTCTTATGGGCGGTGCAGTCGTCTGATAGCGGGCAAGACGTGCAAGCAGGGCGAGTGCGAGTGCAGACAGTCGCCCCCAAATCCATCATCGCTTGGGCGAACTTACCGCTCTCGTCTGTGGGCGTGAGTGTGTCGGCAAGCTCCCACAGCACCTTGTCGGTGGCGGATTTTGTGATGTCGCCGTCTATGCCTGCCCAGCGTGTCAGTACTCGCTTGACGTTGCCATCGCATATCACGCCACGCCCACGCACGCCCATCGCCACTATCGCCCCTGCGGTGGAGCGTCCCACGCCACGCACGTTTTGCCATTCGTCTATCGTCTGTGGGAAATGCCCATGCGTGGCGACATAATCCGCCACTTGCTTTGCCCCTTGATGCAGATTTCTTGCCCGAGCGTAGTAGCCAAGCCCCGCCCATAGGCTTGCTACGTTATCCCAGTCGGCATTTGCTAGGTCTTGCACGGTGGGAAATGTATCCATAAACCGCCCAAAATAACCCAAAACGGTGGCGACTTGCGTTTGTTGAAGCATAATCTCAGACAGCCAAACGGCATAAATGTCGGACGTGTCGGCATGATGATATTGCCAAGGCAAGTCATGACGACCGTGCGTGGCAAACCAAGTGAGCAGGCGTGGGGCAAAAGTGGTGTGGTTCATGGGTGGGGATAAATAAGTCCAAGATAACAGAAAACGTGATTATGGGGATGATTTGCCAATTTTCCATGAGCAGAGATGAGTTTGGGGTAAATATGATAAACCCAATCTTTGCCATAGTGCCAGAGATTGAAAGCTTAGAAATCCTGATAATCCTACCGCTCACACCAAAAATCGGGTATAATGGCACGCATTTTAAGTAGCTAATACCATGTCCTATCTCTACTCATCAGGCACTCGCCCATTCCATCTGTGGGGGCTTGCCTTGGTACTGTTGTCCTGCCACAGTGCTTACGCCAATAACACCGCCGTTGCCTATGGCGATAACGTGGCGACGGCTTATGCTGACGACCACAATCATACCCAAAACCACAACGCTCATAACGCCAATAGTTCAAACACTGCCACCGCTTATGCTACGGCTCATGACGGGGGTTATGTGGTGGGTCAGTCCACGGGTTTGGCGACATCAGATGAGCCTGTCGGAGTTTTTGTGGGACAGCGGACGACAGCGAACACCGCCCAGAGTCTTGCCAGTTGTCCTGAGCATTTTTATGCCAATACCACCCCGCAGTTGGTTGGTACCAAAGGGCAAAAATTGGCTCGTAAAAATTATGAGCTGTGCTTTGACGGCTTTGCCGTGCTGTATTCGGGTATCTCACGCACGCCCATCTACTCTGCCGAGTACCTGACCCGTGAGCGCATTAATCAGGCACGTTCATTGGCTCGCAAAGACAGCTTTCATGAAGAGAGTCGCCTGCCTGCAAACGTGCGAGCAACGCTCAATGACTATCGCCGTTCGGGCTATGACAGGGGGCATTTATCGCCCAATGGCGACATGGCGGACGGCTCACAGCAGTTTGACAGTTTTAGCCTTGCCAACATCGCCCCTCAAAACAACGCTCATAATCGTGGCGTATGGCAAGACATCGAAAAAAACACACGCAACTTGACGGTCAAATATGGCGAGCTGTATGTCGTGACGGGCGTGGTGTTCCAAGGTCGTCAAATCGCCAAAATCGGCGATGGCGTACTGGTGCCGAGCCACTTTTTTAAGGCAGTCTATGTCCCCAGCATCAACCGTGCAGGCGTGTACTATACGCCCAATAATGAAGCAGGCGTGGTCGAGCATATCAGTCTTGCCGAGCTGTCCGAACGTACGGGTATTAACGCCATGCCGTCGCTGTCGCCACAGGTGCAGTCATCGGCTTTTAATTTGCCCCCTTTGTCTGAGAGTGTGGACAGCGTGGATAAAGGGGGTGATACAGAAGGTTGGCTTGCGATTTTGGTGTTGTTGGTGGAATTTGTGATGAGTTTGTTAAAATAAGGTGGAGCGATGAATGTCTTTGACAATGACAGCGAAGTCCTACAAATCGGGGCTTTGACCATAGAAAATGGCACGGACAGTGTCATCATCAGTGGTGATGTGGAAATTGCCAAAACGCAGGCGGGTAAGGCACAGGCACAGGCATTGCTTGACTTTGCACAGGCACTTTGCGGGGCGTTTGATGAGTTAGGCGGTCAAGATTTGCCTGCTACTGCTGACAAAGACTCATCCAAAGTAGTCATGGTAGATAACCCTTTTGAGTAGACATGCCCTAGGCAGAAATATTTTTACCAAGCAATTACAAAAAGGCAAATGGCTTACAAAGTTAATGTTTGCAATTTAAAAAATCCTTGTTTATAATGGGTAAACAGTTGTCAGTACGAGTACTGACTGGCTTGGATTAATTAGATTTTTGTAAACAGGAGTAAGCCATGAAATTGAACAAACTACTTGCCATCGGTCTGGGTGTGGCAGTATCTGCCAGTGCATTTGCCAATGATGACGCTATTGTGGGTAACTGGAAAATGAGCGAAAAAGGCGAAGCCAAAGCCATCATCAAAATCAGCAAGTCAGGCAGTGGCTACCAAGCTGTGATGACCAAAGGCTTGACCGAAAAAGCCAAAAAGCGTGAAGGCACGACCGTCATCAGAGACATCAAAGCCCAAGGCGGTGGCAAATATGCAGGTAAAGGCAAGCACCCAACCTTGCCCATCTCAGGCACTGCCAACATCACCGTAAACGGCAACAGCATTACCATCAAAAGTAAAGCAGGCACTCAAACAGGTGTCAGACAGTAAGTCCAAGGCTGGTTTAAACAGTCAAGCACACAAAACCCCACTTCGGTGGGGTTTCTTTTATAGGGCATTCTCGTCCGTCTCGCCCGTGCGAATGCGAATGACTTGCTCTAATGGCGTGACAAAAATCTTGCCATCGCCAATTTTACCTGTGTTGGCGGTGTCAATAATAGCACCGATGACGCCATCAACCATGTCATCAGCACAGGCGATTTCTAGCTTAACCTTTGGCAAAAAATCCACCACATATTCCGCCCCACGATACATCTCGGTATGCCCTTTTTGGCGACCAAAGCCCTTAACTTCGGTGATGGTAATGCCGTTCACACCAATGTCCGACAAGGCTTCACGGACATCATCCAGTTTAAAGGGTTTAATAATGGCGGTAACAAGTTTCATAAAAATCCTTATTGGCAAGTAGCTTTTGTCATTATATGACAATTTTGGCAAAAATCCAACAACGCCCACGCCAATTCTGATAGAATAATGATTATTTAGCATTTAAAAAAGGCACATTCATGGCAAATTACACGGTCATCGGTTTAGGCGGTTCTGGACTGTCTGCGGTTCAATTTTTGATAAATCAAGGGCATACGGTTGCCGTTACGGACGGTAATTTTCCCCCGTTGGCGGACAAATTGCCAAGCGGTGTGGCGACTTATTTTGGCGGTATCCATGCCGATGTTTTGCTCGCTTCGGACAAAGTCGTCATCAGCCCTGGTATCGACCCCACCACACCCGCCATAGCCCAAGCCATAGAGCAGGGCGTGAGCGTAGTGAGCGATGTACAAGTGTTTATTGAAAATCTAAAAAAGCGAGATACGGACAACGGCACGCACACGCCCATTATCGCCATTACAGGTTCCAACGCCAAATCCACCGTAACCACGCTGGTCGGACTTATGGCACAAAAGTCGGGCAAAAAGGCGGGTGTGGGTGGCAATATCGGCACGCCTGCTCTTGATTTATTGAATATTGACGGCATGGACATGGCGGTGCTTGAATTGTCTAGCTTTCAGCTTGAAATGATGAGCGGGCTTGGGGCAGACGTGGCGACCATTTTGAATTTATCTGCCGACCACTTAGACCGTCATGGCGACATGGCAGGATACCTTGCCCAAAAATTACGCATTTTTGATGATGCCAAAAATGCGGTGGTGTGGCTGGACGACAAAGAGCTTGCTCGCACCTGTATCGCTCATCTGCCCAAACACGCTCAGATGATAAGTACGTCAGGGGAGATTGGCGAGGGCTTTTCGGCGGACTTTTGTTTAAAAGGCGAGCGTGATGACAATGGCGAAGGCGAAATCATTTGGCTGTGTCATAATGGCGACAAACTCATCTCATCTGATGAAATTCTGATTAAGGGCAAACACAACCTGCTCAACGCCTTATCCGCCTTAGCCTTGGGCAGTGCGGTGGGGCTTGACATGAGTGCCATGCTTGACGTGCTACGGACATTTAAGGGTTTGCCACACCGCTGTGAATATGTGGCGGACGTGGGTGGTAAGGTGTATTTTAACGACTCAAAAGGCACAAATATCGGGGCGACACTCTCCGCCATTGACGGGCTTGGGGCGGTGTATGGCGAGCAGTCGCTTGCCTTGATTTTGGGCGGTCAGGGCAAGGGGCAAGATTTTGCTGAGCTTGCCCCTTTTGCCGAACAGTTTGCCGACAGCATTTATCTTATCGGACAAGATGCTAACTTGATAGAAAAAACATTGGCAAACAGCCCTGATTTGGCAAGCAAAATGACACAAGTAGGCACGCTTGACAAAGCGGTGGAGCTTGCCAGTCAAAGCTCTGCCAAAGTTGTGCTACTGTCGCCTGCGTGTGCAAGCCTAGACCAATTTAAAAGCTATAATGAGCGTGGCGAGCGGTTTGTGGCATGTGTCACGGCGTTGGCGTGATTGGGTGATGGTTGGTATGGTCAATCACATGTTTTGGGTAGGTTGTAGGAGCAAATTACATTTGCCCTATAATGGTGTATTGACTTTGCCAAGGTGAATCTCACCCTTATAATTTAGGCAACACCAAACCCCACCCAAAACCCTACCCAAAACCTACGCAACTTTTGCCCAAGCCTTTCTAACCTCCCCAAATTTTTGCCAAATAATCAAGCATTTAGCAGAGATTTGGTTTATAATATAGCCCCAAATTTTCCCAAGCATTGCCCTGTCATGAGTTTTTTTAACATCCCCACGACGATAGCCACATCGCCCTATGTACCGTCTGCTCGGACGGTGTTGATGACGAGCCTGTTTTTATTGCTGTCCATGAGTCTTTTGATGATGGCGTCAGCGTCAGTGCCGTTTGCGATGACCAAAGGCTTGTCGCCCATGACCTTTTTTTATTCACAGGCGACTTATATTGTTATCGGTTTGTTGGCGGGCATGGTGGTGTATCGCTTTCCCTTGAAGTGGTATTTTGAAATTGGACTGTTGGTGTTGGCATGGCTTGTGGCACTGTTACTGTTGATAGTAACGCTCATCACAGGGACGGTCATTAATGGTTCACAGCGATGGCTTGACTTTGGGGTGTTTAATTTTCAGACGTCTGAATTTGTCAAACTGCTGATGGTGCTTATCATTGCTGACTATGTGGTCAGACGGTCGGCAGAAGTGCGGGGCAGTCTGATTGCAGGGTGGCGACTGACGGTGTGGTATTTGCCGATGATTGCCCTGATTTTGTGGCAACCTGACTACGGTTCGGTGGCGGTGATTATCGCCACAGCGAGTATTATTTTGTTTGTCAGTGGGGTGCCATTACCGCATTATGTGGCGTTGGTGTCGGCGGTGTTCGTGCCTGCGTTGGTTTATGGACTGCTGTCGTCGGATTATCGTAAAGAGCGACTCATGTCGTTTTGGGAGCCGTTTGATGACGTGCAGGACACCGATTATCAGCTGTCTCGCAGTCTGATAGCCTTTGGGCGGGGGGAGTTTGATGGGGTGGGCTATGGCAA
Organism: Moraxella sp. K127; assembly: GCF_015223095.1. Lineage (NCBI taxonomy): Bacteria > Pseudomonadati > Pseudomonadota > Gammaproteobacteria > Moraxellales > Moraxellaceae > Moraxella > Moraxella sp. K127. The sequence goes on from NZ_JADFBZ010000008.1 coordinate 10,169, forward strand.
CAGCGTGCAAAAATTATCGCACCTGCCCGAAGCTCATACCGACTTTATCCTAGCCATCACGGGCGAAGAGTTGGGTTTTTTGGGGGTGGCGTTTGTGTTACTGCTTGAAGTGCTGATTGTGGCGACGATTATGAGAATCAGCCATACCGCCCTAAAACGTCGCCAACTGCGTCTTAGCTACATGGTATTTGGCTTTGGCGTGGTGATTTTTGGGCAAGTGCTGATTAATGCAGGCATGAACATGGGGCTTATGCCAACCAAGGGCTTGACCTTGCCATTTTATAGCTTTGGCGGTTCGTCCATGCTGATGGCACTTATCATGATTGCCATGATTTTAAAGGCGGACAAAGAAAGCGAGCGAATTTATCTGGAAAATAAAAACAGAGAGTATTAAAAGGGTTGGGGTGTTTAAACCGCCCCCAATGTTGCCCCTTGTAACACGCCATTATCCCAATGCCTAACCGCCCACATGAGTATCGTGTCGGGCGTCTCTTTTTGTAGCTCTGTTGGCGGATTTTGCCCAAGCAAGGTTAAAGCAGTAAAGAGTAAATCACTCACTTTATCAGGCGTGGTGGTATCTATCGGGGTGGCAAGGTTTTGTTTGGAGAGTTTTTGCCCGTCAGCATTGACAAGCAGGGGCAGATGATAAAAATAGTGAGGGGTGGGCAGTCGGCACGCTTTGGCGATAAAAAGCTGGGCGACTGTCATCGGCATAATGTCAAGCCCCCGCATGACGTGCGTTATCCCTTGCAAGCCGTCATCAATGGTGCAGGCGAGTATGTAGTTTATCATGCCATTTTGGCGTTTGACAACCACATCGCCGAGACTTTTGGCAGGATTGTCCCATATCACGCCTTGTATGCCGTCAAAAAAAGCAGTCAGCACGTCAGGCAGGCATAGGCGGATTTTGTTGTCGGTTAAATTTTTGTGCAAACACAAACGGGGATAAATCGGAGCAAGGTGTAAATCTTTGATATTAACGTCATAAAAGCTCAACGCAGGTATGGATAGGGCGGACAAGTCCTTGCGAGAGCAGGTACAATGATAAGTGATATTTGACAAGTAACTTAAATACTCATCATAAATATCCGTCCGTTTGGACTGAAATAGGATTTCGCCGTCCGAGTGTAGTCCTAAATTATCCAAATCAGTCAAGATAGACGTGGCATAATCAGGCTTGCACCGCTCAAAATCCACGTCTTCAATCCGCACAAGCCACTGTCCGCCCAATGATTTGATATGACAATAGCTTGCCAAAGCAGTACACAGCGACCCCAAATGCAACGCCCCAGTCGGGGACGGGGCAAAGCGACCGATAATGGGGCGTGGGTTCATGGCAGGCTTAGTGTCCGTGATTTTGCTTTTCTTTCATCTCGGACATGGTTTTGCAGTCAATGCATTGCGTGGCGGTGGGGCGGGCTTCTAGGCGTTTTAGCCCAATCTCCGTGCCACACGTCTCACAAAACCCATAATCGCCTGTATCAATCTCGGCAAGTGATTTATCAATCTTACGCACCAGTTTACGCTCACGGTCTCGGGTGCGTAGAGCTAGGGCAAACTCTTCTTCTTGGGTGGCACGGTCATTGATGTCCGCCATTGCCCCTGTCTCTTCGTTAATGTAGTCCTTGGTGCGTTCGGCTTCGGCAAGCAGTTCGGTTTTCCAGTTTACCAAAATCGTGCGAAAATGCTCCAACTGAGCGTCCGACATATATTCTTCGTCTTTGGCGGGGGTGTAGGGGGTGAAAGTGGCGTTTGCCATGCGTTTATCCTTTAAAAACGGTCAATTTGACCAAGCATGAAAAAATTAACACTCAAAAAATTGCGTCCTAAATGGGGATATGTTTGGATTTTTCAAGTAATTCCATAAAAAAATTAGGGACTAGCTTATTTTTAAAACCCGCTATTATCCAGCCTTTTGACCCATGTGTCTAGCGTACGATTGTTATGTAATTGTAGCAAACGAAAACCACTCGCTACATCATCAATACCAAAATCATCTCGGTACGGGGCAAATTGGCGAGACGTGGCAGGGCAGGTATAGAGCGTTCCGCCGTTCTGTTGCAAGATATGTGCCTGATGAACGTGCCCACAGAGAACATGGGGGCGGTTGGCGGTATCGGTGGCATGAGTGGCTTGATTGGCGTGGGTAAGAGTCGCCCAAAACTCATCGCCATTTTGCAACATATACTCATCTATCCATGCCGAGCCGACAGGGGTGGGGTGGTGGTGCAGGGCGATAAGGGTGGGCATGGCGTGGGCTAGATGAGTCTTTAAAAAGGTAAGTTTGTCATCATCAAGTCGCCCATAGATATGACCGCCTACGGCAGAATTGACCGCCAAGAGTTGCCAAGTAGCGTGGGGTAGCTCTATGACAAGGCGGTGCGTGTCAATAAGCCTATCATCTTTGGCAATGGGGAGAAATGTGCGTTTATCAAAAGGCAAATCATGCCCTATCTCATGCGTTACGTCATGATTGCCCGCCAAGCACAGATAGGGAATGCGTGTTTTATCCAGTGTATCAAACAGCCAATCATAAAGGGGTAAATTGCCGTCATTAACCAAATCGCCTGTGAGTAACAATAAATTGGGCTTAAAGGTTAAGGCAAAATCCAACACCTTTAAAAATTTATCGGTATTAGTAGGGGCGTGCGTGGATAAATGTAAATCGCTGATTTGAGCGATGATAAAATCGGACGGAGCGGATAGGTGGGTGGGGTAGGTCATGGTGGAGTGGTTTAAAATATGGTTAAATGTAAATGAGTGGGGCAGATTGCCATTTGTTTAAATATTATTTTGTTCAAATTCATAGGGAAAATGTGAGTTACCCCTATAATACCTTTTAAAAATATGATAAATAAAGAATGTCAAACAGATTTCAATTTTAATTAAAAAGGGTAATTTTACCAATTTACCAATTTACGACTTACCCAACACCCTCCCCACACCAAACACCGCAAAAAACCCAATCGCCAACGTCATGACAATGGCAAGCCCCGTTTGCACGTCAAGCCACACACTTCCCCACACGCCTGTGGTTACAGCGATTTGGGCGATTATCATGGCAAAGACGACCATTTGTGTGGGCGAATGGGCAAGCAGACGAGCGATAAGAGCAGGTAAGATAAGTAGCCCTGTGATGAGCAAACTGCCAACCGCTTGAATGGCAACGGCACAAAACCCCGCCAGAAGTCCCATAAAAAAGAGCTGTTCGGTCTTAGGATTGATGCCTGCGATAGACGCTAGGGCTTCTGATGTGGCAAGTTTGACCTGTTTTTGCCAAATCCACGCCAAAAAGGCAAGCCCTGCCCCAACCATGACCGCCAAGCGGGGCAAATCATCCCAATCCATGTCAAGTAGGCTACCAAACAAAAAGCCTAGCACGTTGGCTTGTTGCTGGGTAAGCTGGGTAAGTGTTAAAAGCCCCAAACACAACAGGGACACGGCAAGCACCGACAGCGTGGCATCGCTCGGCAGTCGCTTGTCTTGCAAAAACATCAGCGTGATAACCACGCCTATGCTAACCACGCCCACGCCCATGTCGGCAGGGATAGATAGCCACGCCCCAATCGCCACGCCAAGCAATGCCCCATGAGCGAGTGTATCGGCAAAAAACGCCATACGTCGCCACAGCACCAAACAGCCAAGCGGGGCGGACAGTAGGGCAAGCAGTGAACCTGCAAGCCAAGCAGGGGCGATAATCGGTAGCCAATCGTTCATAGTTAGTGAGTATGCTGACAGTGGTCGTGATGATGAATGTAGGGGGCTTGGTGGATGCTGTGGTATTGCCCAAATAACGCAACAAATTCAGGCAGATGAGCGATGTCGGACGGCACGCCTTGACAGCAGATGTGTTTGTTTAGGCAGACCACACGCCGAGTACCTTTCATGACCCAGTGCAAATCGTGCGACACAACGAGCATGGCACACGCCAAAAATGGGGGCATACTGTCTATAAAATCATACAGTAGCTCTTCGCTATCGGGGTCTAGCCCTTGCATGGGTTCGTCTAAGATAAGCAGGTCGGGTTTGTCAAGCAACGCCCTTGCCATAAGGACGCGCTGAGTTTCGCCCCCTGATAGGTGGTGCATTTGGCGGTCAAGTAAGGGGGCGAGTGATAGCTTTTGTAGGACAAAATCACGCTCATCAGGCGTTAGGCGTTGGGTGTTTGCTTGGGCGAGCAAATCCTTGACACGGAGCGGTAAAATGCTCGGTATGCTAAACTTTTGGGGGACGTAGCTTATCACGCTGTTGTGCTTGATGATGTCGCCTGATGTGGGTTTGTTTAAGCCCAAAATGAGCTTGACCAGCGTGGACTTGCCCGCCCCGTTTGGACCGATGAGACTGACCATTTCGCCTTTGGATAGGGTGAGCGATATGTCGGTTAAAATCTTGTTTTGACCGACATGAAAGCTGACTTTATCTAGGCGAAACAGCTCATCCGTATTAGCGACGGTGTTAGCGACAGGCACGGCACACGCCTTTTAGCTCAATGACCGTGCGTTCTATGTCAAATCCTGCGTCATCTTTGGCAAAATTGACAATGGCGTCCACAGGCACGTTAGAGCATTCTTCAACGCTTTGGCATTTTTGGCAAATCAAAAAGGCGGCGGCGTGCTGAGAGCGTGGGTGGCAACATGGCACATAAGCATTCATGGAGCTTAACTGATGAATCAGCCCTTCGGCAAGCAAAAATTCTAACGAACGATAAATGGTCGGTGGAGCGATGTTTTTGTTTTTTGCCCCCGATGAGTGGCGAGCAGACTGTAAGGCACTGATAAGGTCATACGCCCCAAGTGGCTTGTCCGCTTCCAAAATCAGCCCGTACACTTCTTCACGCAAGGGCGTAAAACGCACGCCACGAGCTTCGCAGTGGGCTTTGGCATCAAGCATACGCTGTTTTGGGTCGTGGTGTTCGTGGACGCAGTGACAGGCGTGGTCGGTCATGATAGGCTCTTTTGGTTGTTTAAAATTATAAAATTACATTAGACTTCTTTCCAAACCCCGATTTTTGTGGATTTTTAAAAACCTCAACCCCAATACTTATAAGGGCTTATTTTTAGTTTGGAAAGAGATTTATTTAAAATATACGTTATTTTACCATAAAAATAGTTGGGCGATTTTAAAATGACTAATGAATGCCATTGATATAACATATCATCAAACGGGCGTTGTCTGTGTTGGTAATTTTTAAGAAAAATACTTATGCTCACCTTAATTTAGATACATTATAACAAAAACCCATGATGTATGATATAATCTTGCAAGACATTACCGCAAATTTATGCAAGTTTTGTACCATTTTTTAGATTTTTCCAAATAAATTTATTTAAAAGGTTGCCATGATAGTTTCTAAATCCTCCCTTGCCAAACTAAGCCTATTTGCCTTGCCTGCCCTACTGTCTGCGACCGCCCATGCAGGCACGGTTACGGTGAGTAATTATCCGTTGTTATTATTGTCCAATGCAGTAACACAAGGGGTAGAGACCGCCCAAATGCTACTATCCACAGGCGATGTTGGTCATCATGGGAGTCTCTCGCCGAGCAAGGTCAAACTGGTGGGCGACAGCGATTATGTGGTGTGGTTTGGGCATGAACTGGAACAAAATCTCGTTAAGACCTTGGATAACGCCCCCAACGCCATTTCGCTATTTAAGATGAATGCGTTTTATCGCTTGCCCATGCGACAGCTTGACGGCACGCCCCGAGCCGATACCTTTGACCCACATATTTGGCTAGACCCCGAGAACGCCAAAGCCATCGTGCGAGCGTTGGCGGTGGTGCATTCGCACGCCAACCCCGAGCATAAGGGGTTGTACGCCAATAACGTCAAGGCGTTTCATCAAGCCATGGATAAGGCGGTGGCACAGGTATCAAAAGACCGCAAGCGGGCGTATTGGGCGTATCATGATTCGTTTGCCTACCTTGAACGCTCGGCAAATCTACATTTTGCAGGGGCATTGACCCCCGACCATCACCTGTCGCCCAAAGCGAGCCAGTTTCGCATTTTAAATAATGACCGTCCATCGCCTTATATGTGCCTATTATCGCAAGGGGCGATTTCGGACGGTATTAAAAACAAACTCGGCAATGTCGGCACGCTCGTCAAACAAGAAGACATGTCAGACGGCACGGATTTTGTGGACGTGTGGCAGGCGACCGTCAATGAGATTTATGCGTGTATCGACCAAAAATAAATTGTCGAATAGGGCGTACATAAAGGCGATGTGATGAGCATTGCCTTTTTGTCTATCAAATGACGTTTATCAAAACCTGCTATGCCTAAGAAACTTTAAAATTACTACAAGTATAATGATGTTTGGATGTAGGGGTGTGCTGAGCACGCCTATAAAAATGACAATATATTAAAGGATGTGCGGAGTCAGTCCCTACAAACCCGTGGCAAATATTCAGTTCGTTAGGTATACAACCAAAGCTGTATTTTATTTTCCTAAAACTGATAAAACCAACAAAAGCCCCATGCTACATTTATCATAAAAATAAATGATATTATCACTTTTTACTGATGAAAAAATACTGATAAAATCTTGTAAGTTTTTTTAAAACTTTTTATAATACAGAACCTTACGATTTTTCACTTTGTTTTTGAGAGCATCATGAGCAAGCCTGCCCAGCGTCATCAGCAAGCCCGTGTGTATCGCTTGCAATTTCGCCAAGCATGGGCTGTATTGATACTCATTGGTTTGGGCTTTATCCTTGAAATATTAGGCATTGCTCACGCTACCAAAAGTATGGCACTTGGCGGACTGCTTGGCTACATTGCCCAGTGTGCGTTTACACTCATTGCCTACCGCACGACAGGGGCGAGAGCAGGGCGTGTTATCATGCTCAACATGTATTTGGGGCAGATGATAAAATGGTTTATCACACTGATGGGTTTTGCCCTGATTTTTATGTTGGCTAAGCCGATTGGGGCGTTTTTGGTGATTTTGGCTTATTTTGCCCTACAAGTTGTGCATATTCTGGTAATGTGGCGTATTTAAATTATCAATTAATTTTTAAAAATAGTTAGATTTTTTAAATTTAATGCTCATTTTTTTGCCAAAAATTGAAAAAATTCTGTAAGAAAACTCATATTTACCCTTTACAAGAACTACCAAAGTAGGGTATTATACTTCGGATTGCTTAGGGCGTGTTGAACATTGATAACATTTTATACAATGTGATAAAGTTTAATGACTTCAACCAATTTTTGCATGAAAAATGGCTAAATCTTGTTTTTCTTCGTCAAAAGCTCGTTTGATAGAACGACTATCAAACTTCACTTTTTCCTTGAAAAACGTGCGATTTTTCTCATTTTTCATTGCAAATACCAACGGTCAACACACCCTACAAACATTTCGATAAAAATTTCATAAATTTACAAGTATGCTATTTTCAATGATTTGTATGAAATGATTGACAATAATGTACTTTAAATGAATGATTTAAAATTGCTGATTGATATTTATGGGATAAGTTGAACCAGCAATTTTTTATTGTGTCATTTTAGAGCGTGTTGGGAACTCAACACCTTGCAAATTGATGGATTGCGTGATGAATTTTTCACACGTTCTGATTAACCAAGTTAAAAATAAGAGCTTATTATGGCAGCGGATTCTTCAGAATATATTGCTCACCATTTAACCAACTGGACGTATGGTTATCATCCAGAACATGGTTGGAAAGTGGCACACACCGCCCAAGAAGCCGCAGAGATGGGCTTTAAAGCCATTCATTTGGATTCCATGCTTTGGTCGGTTGGTTTGGGTGCTTTCTTTTGCTGGCTGTTTTGGATGGTTGGGCGTAAGGCAACATCAGGCGTACCTACCAAGCTACAAGCCTTCATTGAGATGATTGTCGATTTTGTGGACAACAGTGTCCGTGAATCTTACAAAGGTCCATCAAAGCTGATTGCACCTTTGTCATTGACGATTTTTGTGTGGATTTTCTTGATGAACTTGATGGATTTGATTCCTGTTGATTTCATCCCTGGTACCGCACAGTGGATTGGCAGTCTGATGGGTCATGACCCGCACCATGTTTACTTTAAGATTGTACCAAGTACTGACCCGAACATCACGCTCGGTATGGCATTTTGTGTGCTACTGCTCATCATTGGTTTTGGTCTTAAATACAAAGGCGTGGGCGGATTTATTGGCGAGTTTACCTTGCACCCATTTAGTGCCAAAAACCCAATCTTGCAGGCGATTTTAATCCCTGTCAACCTAGTTTTAGAGACAGTAACCCTGCTTGCCAAACCCATTTCGCTAGGTCTGCGACTGTTTGGTAACATGTATGCCGGTGAGCTTATCTTTATTCTGATTGCACTTATGTACATGTCTGAGAGCTTGTTTGTCAAAGGCTTGGGTGTACCGCTACATTTGGCTTGGGCAATCTTCCATATTCTAGTTATCACTTTACAGGCGTTCGTGTTTATGATGTTGACGATTGTTTATCTGTCGCTCATCTCACAAACATCAGAACATTAATTGACACTTTTTATTCTAACCCTTCAAATAGGTCATTAAGGAGACATCATGGATCCAGTAATCGCTCAGTACACGCTTCTTGCTGTGGCTCTTCTAATCGGTGCAGGTGCTTTGGCAACTGGTATTGGTTTTGCTATCCTAGGCGGTAAGTTCCTAGAAAGTACTGCTCGTCAGCCTGAGCTTGGCTCACAACTTCAAACCAAAATGTTCATCGTGGCAGGTCTTCTTGACGCCGTGCCGATGATTGGTGTTGGTATTGCCATGCTTCTACTATTCGCCAACCCATTCGCATAAGTTGAAGCGGTCAGTCTAGGTCCATTCTTGTCGGCAGTTTACTTGCCGACAGCAATTGGCTATCACCTGACTTTCACTAACAAATGAGGTGATTGGATGAATATTAATTCCACCATTATCGGTCAGATGATTGCGTTTGCGTTTTTCGTGTGGTTCTGCATGAAATTCGTATGGCCACCACTCATCGGAGCGATTAACGAGCGTCAACGTAAAATCGAAGAAGGCTTAAACGCCGCCGAAAAAGCAAAAGCTGACCTTGCATCTGCTGAGTCACAAGTCCAAGCAGAGTTTGCAAGTGCCAAAGCTGAGGCTGCTTCTATCATTGAACGTGCTAACAAAACTGCCAATCAAATGATTGAAGACGCCAAAGTCACAGCCCGTCTTGAAAGTGAGCGTATTATTGGTGCAGCCCAACAAACGGTTGACCAACAAATTGCCCAAACTCGTGAACAGCTACGTTCACAAGTTGCGACTCTTGCAGTACTTGGTGCTGAAAAGATTCTAGAAGAAAAAGTTGATGAACAAAAACATGCCAGCATGCTAGCACAACTGGCAACCAAGCTGTAATTAGAGGAACTCATGGCTGAATTATCTACCTTGGCAAGACCTTACGCAAAGGCTGCGTTTGACTATGCTAAAGAGCAAAATGCGATTAACGAATGGGAAGACTTCTTGTTGATGGCATCGGATATTGTGCGTGATGACGCATTTATTGGTTTGCTACACAATCCAGCCATTCCCGCCAGTCAAAAAACTTCGGTGCTGATGGACATCTACACCAGTCAAAGACCGAGTAACTCGCCACTTGCCCAAACGTTGCAGACAGCGGCGTCGCAGGGTGTGGACGTGAGTGCGGCGGCAGAAGTATTAGCAGGAAGTAAGCATCTGACAGCCAATAAGGCATTGACAAACTTTGTCAGCCAGCTGTCTGATAATGATAGACTGTCTTTGCTTCCTGAGATTCATGCTCATTACAGCAAGCTAAAATCACAAGAGCTAAAACAGGTTGACGCTTACGTAACATCAGCCTACCCACTAACTGAAGCCCAACGCAAATCCCTACAAGAATCTTTGGCTATCTCAACAGGTTCTATCGTGATTTTACACGAGGCTGTGGATAGTTCACTGTTAGGGGGTGCGACCATTAAAGTGGGCGATAAGTTTACTGATGGCTCGGTGCGTGGCAAGTTAAAACAATTAAAGACTCAGCTAACAGCATAAACTGTGGCTGTCTAAATTATAGGAAACAAGGCAATGCAACAATTGAATCCAGCTGAAATCAGCAATCTGATTAAGCAACGTATTCAAGACCTTGACGTAAGCGCAACTGCTAAAACTGAAGGCGTTATCGTCAGTGTCTCTGATGGTATTGTAAAAATTCATGGTCTAGAAGAAGCCATGTATGGCGAGATGATTGAGTTTGAGGGCAATGTCTATGGCATGGCACTAAACTTAGAACAAGACTCAGTCGGTGCGGTCGTTTTGGGCGACTATTTGCCCCTACAAGAAGGACAAAAAGCATACTGCACAGGTCGTATCCTAGAAGTACCCGTAGGTCCTGAACTGTTGGGTCGTGTGGTTGACGCTTTGGGTAATCCTATTGATGGCAAAGGTCCTATCAATGCCAAGCTAACTGATAAAGTTGAAAAAATCGCCCCTGGCGTTATCGCTCGTCAATCGGTTGATGAGCCTGTTATGACAGGTTATAAAGCGGTTGATACCATGATTCCAATCGGACGTGGTCAGCGTGAGCTTATCATTGGCGACCGCCAAACAGGTAAGACCGCCATGGCAATCGACGCCATCATTGCCCAAAAAGACTCTGGCATCAAATGTGTGTATGTCGCTGTTGGTCAAAAACGCTCAACCATCGCTAACGTGGTGCGTAAACTAGAAGAGTCAGGTGCATTGGCTTATACCACCGTTGTGGTTGCATCAGCATCAGAGCCTGCGGCACTACAATACATCGCCCCATATTCTGGCTGTACCATGGGTGAGTACTTCCGTGACCGCGGTCAAGACGCACTTATCATCTATGATGATTTGTCTAAGCAAGCAGTTGCCTATCGTCAAATCTCGCTACTACTACGCCGTCCACCAGGACGTGAAGCCTACCCAGGGGATGTATTCTACTTGCACTCACGTCTGTTAGAACGTGCATCTCGTGTCAATGCGGACTATGTAGAAGCGTTCACCAATGGCGAAGTCAAAGGTAAAACTGGTTCATTGACTGCCCTGCCGATCATTGAAACCCAAGCAGGGGACGTATCAGCGTTCGTACCTACCAACGTGATTTCGATTACTGACGGTCAGATTTTCTTAGAATCTAACCTATTTAACTCAGGTATTCGCCCTGCGGTAAACGCTGGTATCTCGGTATCTCGTGTGGGTGGTGCAGCCCAAACTAAAATCATCAAAAAGCTCTCAGGCGGTATCCGTACAGCCTTGGCACAGTATCGTGAGTTGGCTGCCTTTGCTCAGTTTGCATCGGATTTGGATGACGCAACCAAACAGCAACTAGAACACGGTCAGCGTGTGACTGAGCTGATGAAGCAAAAACAATACGCACCGATGTCTATCGCTGACCAAGCGGCGGTTATCTATGCATCAAACGAAGGCTATCTTGCTGACGTACCTGTTGAAAAAATTGGTGCTTTTGAGCAAGGTTTGTTAAGCTTCCTTCGTGGCGAACATGATGTTCTCATGAGTGAGATTGATGAGACTGCCAATTATAATGATGACATCGAGAGTCGTCTAAAAGCAGGGATTGAAGCTTTCAAAGCATCTCGTAGCTACTAAGAGCAATATGGTGTATCATTGATGCACCATATACCCATTTAAACTGAGTCCAGTTTTGGAATAATTATGGCAAGCTTAAAAGAAATACGTGCAAAAGTAACCAGTATTAAAAGCACTCAGAAAATCACACGTGCCATGCAGATGGTTGCTGCCAGTAAAATGCGTCGGGCTCAAGAACGCATGGGCATGGGTCGCCCTTATGCTGAAAGTATGCACCGTGTGATTTCACACCTTGTGCAAGCACAGTCCGATTATAAGCATCCTTATATGGTCAGTCGCCCTGTGAACCGTGTGGGCTTTATCGTGGTTACTTCTGACCGTGGTTTGGCAGGTGGTCTAAACATCAACCTGTTTAAAAGTTTATTAAAGTCAGTCAAAACTTACCAAGAGCAGTCTGTTGAAGTTGAGTTTGCAGCCATTGGCTCAAAAGGTGTTGGCTTTTTCAAAAACTTCGGTGGTAATGTCACATCGGTAGTTACCGATTATGGCGATAGCCCAAGCTATGAACACATCAGCAGTCCTGTACAGACCATGCTTGATGATTACCAAAATGGCAAATTAGATAGAATCTATTTGGTGTACAATCAGTTCATCAATGCCATGACCCAAAAACCATCAATTACTCAACTTGTTCCCTTACCTGAGGGGACTTTGTCCGATGATGAGGGTATTAGTCACGGTTGGGACTATATCTATGAGCCTGACACAAAGACGTTGATTGACAGTTTGATGGTACGCTATATTGAATCATTGGTTTATCAAGCCGTCCTTGAAAACATTGCATCAGAGCAATCTGCTCGTATGGTAGCGATGAAAGCGGCGACAGATAATGCTGGTAATTTAATTAAAGATTTACAATTGGTTTATAACAAGCTCAGACAAGCAGCGATTACCCGAGAGATTTCGGAAATCGTTGGTGGTGCTGCCGCTGTTTCATAAGTCAGTTTAGCTGAATATAAAAATTAGGAGAACGCAATGAGCGGTCGTATTGTGCAGATTATCGGTGCGGTAATTGACGTTGAGTTTAGCCGTGGTGAAGTCCCCCAAATCTTTGACGCACTTCATGTTGATGGCACGGAAACTACCTTGGAAGTCCAACAACAGTTAGGTGATGGTGTGGTACGTACCATTGCCATGGGTTCTACCGAAGGTCTAAAACGTGGTTTGCCTGTTTCTAATACAGGTGCACCCATCTCTGTGCCTGTGGGTACAGCAACACTAGGACGTATCATGGACGTATTGGGTCGCCCAATCGATGAAGCAGGTCCTGTGAATGCTGAGCAAAAATGGTCCATTCACCGTGAAGCCCCAAGCTATGATGAGCAATCTAACTCAACAGAGCTACTAGAAACTGGTATTAAGGTTATTGACTTGCTTTGCCCGTTTGCAAAAGGTGGTAAAGTTGGTCTGTTTGGTGGTGCTGGTGTTGGTAAGACCGTTAACATGATGGAGCTTATTAACAACATCGCCCTAAAACATTCAGGTCTATCAGTGTTTGCAGGTGTGGGTGAGCGTACTCGTGAAGGTAACGACTTCTATCATGAAATGCAAGAAGCTGGCGTTGTTAATACCGAAGACTTTACCAAATCAAAAGTTGCGATGGTGTACGGTCAGATGAACGAGCCACCAGGGAACCGTTTGCGTGTTGCTTTGACTGGTTTGACCATGGCAGAGTACTTCCGTGATGAAAAAGACGAAGCCACTGGCAAAGGTCGTGACGTTCTACTGTTCGTTGACAACATCTATCGTTATACCCTAGCAGGTACCGAAGTATCAGCACTTCTAGGTCGTATGCCTTCTGCGGTAGGCTATCAGCCGACACTTGCCGAAGAGATGGGTGCGTTGCAAGAACGTATTACTTCTACTCAGTCAGGTTCGATTACTTCTGTACAAGCCGTTTACGTTCCTGCGGACGACTTGACTGACCCATCGCCTGCGACTACCTTTGCTCACTTGGACGCAACGGTCGTACTTAGCCGTGACATCGCTTCACAAGGTATCTACCCTGCGGTTGACCCGCTAGACTCAACATCGCGTCAGCTTGACCCGCAAGTTATCGGTGATGAACATTATAATGTCGCTCGTGGCGTACAAGAAGTGCTACAACGTTATAAAGAACTAAAAGACATCATCGCCATCTTAGGTATGGATGAGTTGTCAGAAGAAGATAAGCTGGTTGTTTATCGTGCTCGTAAGATTCAGCGTTTCCTATCACAGCCTTTCCACGTAGCAGAGGTATTTACAGGGGCACCTGGTAAGTATGTAGCACTGCGTGATACCATCGCTGGCTTTAAGTCTATCATCAGTGGTGAGTATGACCACTTGCCAGAACAAGCCTTCTATATGGTTGGTGGTATTGATGAAGTGATTGCCAAAGCTGATAAGCTAAAAGCTGCTTAATGTCCCAAAGTTAAGATTGGAGCACTCCAATCTTAACTGTTTATCACTGACAAAAGATGATATAAAATAAGATAGGAGTCATTATGGCAACATTTACATGCCGAGTGGTCAGTGCCAGAGAAGAGCTTTACTCAGGCGACATTAGCGTGCTTGTGGCTTCGGGTATCGACGGTGAACTTGGTATTTTGGCGGGTCACACGCCAATCATCACCTTGCTAAAACCAGGTCCTTTGCACCTAAAATCAGCCGATGGCACAGATGAAGTGATTTATGTCCAAGGTGGCGTGTTGGAAGTTCAACCCAAGGTTGTGACCGTGCTTGCTGACTCGGCAGAACGTGCCAGTAATTTGGATGAAGCAAAAATTGCCGAAGCTCGTCGTAATGCCGAGCAAGCCTTGGCAAACCAAAGTGCCAATATTGATACGACCGCTGCCCTAACAGCATTGGCAGAATCACTAGCACAGCTACAAGCCATTCAAAAGTACAAAAATCGTGCTTGATTATTGATGAAAAATCGTGCTTATTGCTCAAAAATTTGTTAGAATAAGCACGTCCATTAAGCAGATTTAATTGATTGATGGCATTGCCTGATTTTGATGTATCTTTTGATGTATTCAAGGATAATATATGACAACGACAACCCCAGAAAAAGAAGACATTCCCCGAATTCTGATTGTTGAAGATGATGAACGCCTTGCCATGCTAACGCAAGACTATCTCAGACGCAATGGTTTGGACGTGGCGATTGAAACTGATGGCACTCGTGCGATTCGTCGCATTATTAGTGAACAGCCTGATTTGGTGGTGCTCGATGTCATGTTGCCAGGTAGCGATGGTCTGACGGTGTGCCGTGAAGTGCGTCCACACTATGCTCAGCCGATTTTAATGTTAACAGCACGCACCGAAGACATGGATCAAGTGTTAGGCTTGGAGATGGGAGCGGATGATTATGTGGCAAAACCTGCTCAGCCCCGAGTATTGTTAGCTCGTATCCGTGCCTTACTACGTCGTTCTGACACCGCACCGACAGATGATACACCACAGCGTCTGGAGTTTGGTGATCTGGTCATTGACAATGGTGGTCGTTCGGTAACTCTAAACGATGAGTTGGTTGATTTCACCAGTGCTGAGTATGATTTGTTGTGGCTGCTTGCATCAAATGCTGGTCGTATCTTGTCTCGTGAAGATATTTTTGAGCGACTTCGTGGTATTGAATATGACGGTCAAGACCGCTCGATTGACGTACGCATTTCTCGTATTCGTCCAAAAATTGGCGATGACCCAGAAAATCCCAAGCGCATCAAAACCGTGCGTAGCAAAGGTTATCTGTTTGTTAAAGAAGGCAATTAATTGTAATCTTAATATCGGTCAATATCCAAGCTATGCTACAATAAAGCCAGCCACATCGCTGGCTTTTTATTTTTACTCATGATAAGTCAATGATATGGCAATCTCATCCATCACCGAACGCAGTATCTTTTTTCGTATTTATGCAGGGCTTTTGCTCATCTGCTTTTTGGTCGCTTTTTTTGGTTATTTTCTCATGCAAGCGATTAATCAGCAGCGTTTGCAGTCTTATCGAGAATCTATCGCCACGGTCGCTTTTTATTTGGGGACAGCGTCCTATGATAGACGTTCCGTGGAAGAAAAAGAGCCTTGGCTTATGGCGGTTGGTCGGGAATTTGGCTCGGAGATACACATTGTGCCAATGGATAGTCTTGAACTCAAAGGTCGTGAGTTAAAAAGACTAAAAGAAGGCAAGTCGGTGGTTCGTTATGATGAGATTTCACGTCATTCAACGGTGTATCACGCCATAGATAATGATGGCAGTGTGCTCTCTGCTGAACTTGACCGCATTAATGAGCGTCAAATCCATGCTGTTATGGGATTTTTGTTAGATGAATTGCAACATTACCCGTCCTTGGCAGATAAGCAAGCACATCTTGCCCGCCTAAGTCAAAAATTTGGCTATTCTATGGCATTGTTGCCTTTACCGACCTTGGGCTTGGATCGGGAGCAATTTGACCGACTAAGTGCCGGCAAGGCAGTACTGAGTTTTGACAATGAAAATCAAAGACCGCACCTATCGGTCATGATGGCATCAACCATTCCTAACGAAGTGCTGGTGGTGACCGTGCCTTTGTTTAATTTTTTCTCTTTGGATGTCATCATCAGTATCATCCTAATTTGTCTTTTGTTGGTTAGTTTTGGTGTATATGCCCTGATTTTCCCATTGGAGCGACGTTTGCAACTGTTACAAATGGGGGTTAATAAAGTTGCCGAAGGCAAGCTCGACACCATGGTGCAGGTGGCAGGGTATGATGATATTGCCCGTCTGTCATCAACCTTTAACACCATGACTCGCCACATCAAAAGACTCATCGAGTCCCAACGTGAGCTGACCAGAGCTGTCTCGCATGAACTAAGAACACCCGTGGCGCGCATTCGTTTTGCGGTGGATATGCTTGCTGATGACGATGATTATGACTCTCGGCAGATGCAAAAGCAGTATATTGATGAAGACATCGCTTCTTTAAATGAACTCATTGATGAAATTTTGACTTATGCCAAGCTCGAAGAAGGCTCGCCCAAGATGGATTGGGAAATGGTGTGCTTAAAAGAGCTCCTTGAACAAATCGAGCGTGAGACCAATGCTTTGGGCAAGCCCATTGCCATACAAATCAAACCGCCTGCCCAAAAAGTGGTGGCGATGGCAGACAGGCGTTATTTGCACCGTGTGGTACAAAACCTAGCGGGCAATGCCTTACGTTATGCCAAAAGCACCATCATCATCAGTGCAGGGGTCAAAAAAGGCATGGCATTTGTCACCGTCGAAGATGATGGGCATGGGATTCCCGAAGCTGACCGTGAAAAAGTGTTCATTCCTTTTGCTCGCCTTGATGACAGTCGTACCCGTGCGTCAGGTGGCTATGGGCTTGGACTGTCCATTGTCTCACGGATTGCGTTTTGGTTTAGTGGCAACATGAGTGTGGATGAAAGCCCAAGTTTGCACGGGGCGAGATTTACCATGGAATGGCCCGTCAAACAGGTGGGCGTGGTCATCGTGGCAGATGAGCTGACAGGGGCAAAAAGTGAGAAAAAACTCATCGGCACAGACGAATAGCGATAAATGCAGATAACTGGCGTGGTTAGGGCGTGCCGAACCTTTATAACACTATTTACATTTTAAAAATTGATAAAAATAAACGACTGTTTTTGCATGAAAAATGGCTAAATCTTGTTTTTCTGCGTCAAAATCCTTGTTGATATTTTAATATCAACTGCGGATTCTTCCTTGAAAAACGGGCGATTTTTCCTATTTTTCATTGCAAATATAAAAGTTCAACACGCCCTAGGAAAGTTATGCTAAAATAAATCACAAACTTTATCAGGATGTGAATATGCCTTATCTTTTTGGATTATTGGTGCTTGCTAATGCGGCTCTGCTGGGTTATTTTCTGTTGGTGCCTAGCACCGATAAGAATGTTGAGCAAGCCAAAGCCAGTCTTGTCGCTCCCGTCAGCTTTGCCGATACGACCAATCAGCTGCCCCCTGAGATTGGTGAAAAATAATAAACACAACGCAGTTTACTTGGTTTGATGATTACTTTGATTGACATCATGCTTTGTCGGGTTGTCTGATGGTGTATCGGTTGTGTTTGGTACAGTATCCACCAAAGGAATGTGCACAAGGACTTCTAGCCCGCCATTGTCATGATTGCGAGCGATGACCTCGCCTTGGTGCAAGTGAGCGATACGACTGACGATGGCAAGCCCCAGTCCACTGCCTTGGGTCGTCCGTGCTGTCTCACCACGCTCAAAAGGCTGCATGATGCGTTGCAGTTCACTCTCCGCCACGCCCTCGCCCTCATCACGCACGCTGATGGTGAGTATTCTTTTTTTAAGGGTGTTGGCGGTCAAATCATCAGACTCTTGATAGCCAATCACCGCCCCCAAATGGATGGGTTCACGCCCATAACGCACCGCATTATTGACCAAATTGACAATCAGACGCTTCATGGATAAAGGACGCACCATGACATCTTCGGCGACTCGATTGTCATAGACAAAACGCACGTCATTAAACTGCACGCTGATTTCATGGAAAATCAGCTCCAAATTGGTCGCTCGCACCGCTTCATCCGAGCCGTCTTTCATAAATGACATGAACTGCTCCAAGATGGCGTCCATGTCCTCGATGTCATACACCAGTCCTTCCCGAAAAAACTCATCAGGCAACATCTCGGCGGTCAGTCGCATGCGAGTTAGGGGCGTGCGTAAGTCATGACTGATACCAGCGAGCATGATGGTGCGTTCTTTTTGGGCTTGGTGCAGGGTGTGAAACAGGCGGTTAAAGGCGGTATTGACTTTACGAATCTCATTTGAGCCAACCTCGGGCAACACGGTCGCATGTCCCAGATGAATGTAGTCATTGGCGGTGCGTTCTAGTTTTTTAAGTGGGCGATTTAGGCGACGCACCAAAATCAGACTCACCAAAATGGTCAAAATCGGCAAGCCAAACACAAAGCCTGCCAGTAACCCCGCACTGTACTGCGAGTAGTGAATGACAGGTTCACGTAGCCAAACGTTGGGGTATTTGCTGTCCCAAATCCACAGCTTCGGGGTTGGCTTGAATTTAAAATAGACCTTGACCTCACGCCCAAGCTCTCGGCTGACTTGCCCTGCAAAGATGTCGGTAAAAAAGTCAGCCACTATCTTGTCATTGACCACAGGGAACTCGCTCGGGTCGCTGATGATTTGTACATGGCTGTTGTCCTGCACCCATTTGAGCATGTCAGGGTCGTCTGCAAAGCTCTGATTAGCGTTGTCAATAAAGGTCAGCTCGCTTGCCAGATAACTGGCGTGATTCTTAATCTCAGGCAGGTACAGGCTTCGCCAAATGAGCCAAATCGATAGGGCGATACTGGCAAAGACGATAAAAATCACCATGCTGACCGTCTGCCATGTGTTAGAATTTAGCGTGTGTCTGATTTTAAGTTGCCAGTATTTGTAATTTTTTTTCATAAAAATGGGACAAAAGTGCGATAGATTCTATTTTAACACACGTTTTGTATATAAAGTCGGAAATTACTTTGCCAAACCAATTTATGCCCATGTCGTCAGGCGTTACACCATGACATGAGAATTTTTAAAAAATTACTTTGAAAATGGCGTAAAAATTGGTATAATTAGGGTCTTTTTATAAATCTGGTTTTGCCATCGGCTCATCCTCACATTTTTGGCGACCAGTTTTTTCTTGCAAATACTTTATCATTTAATGAATTCAAGAGAGAATTATCATGGTTGTTATTCGTCTAGCTCGTGGCGGTTCAAAAAAACGCCCATTCTACCAAATCGTTGTTGCCGACAAGCGTGCGTCTCGTGACGGTCGCCACATTGAGCGTATTGGTTTCTTTAACCCACTGGCTCGTGGTCAAGAAGAAGCGTTTCGCATTGACCAAGACGCTTATAATGCGTGGATTGGTAAAGGGGCTCAGCCTTCTGACCGTGTTGCTCAACTGGTTAAGGCTAGCAACAAAGCGTAATCGCTGACATTTTGTGTCGGTTTGTGTGTCTCTTATCATTGATTGATGAGTGTCATGCAGACCGATTTTTATTTATCTCTTTACTGATTTTAAAATAAGTCAAAACTTTTATTTGCCTTGCAAGCATTTATTTTTATTAATTATTTAAAACGCCATGACAACATCGCCCAATCCCGACACGCTCATCCAAATCGCCACCCTAAAAAAGCCTTATGGCATTAAGGGCTGGCTGTGGGTATTTAGCTTGACTGACAACCGCTCGGACATCTTTGACATGCCCCATTGGTACATGAAAACAGCACTTGGTTTTCGTCCTTTGACGGTTAGTGACTGGCGAGAGCAGGGGGCAGGGTTGGTGGCAAGTTTTAAGGAAGTGCCTGACCGTAACGTGGCAGAGACCATGAATGGCGTGAGCATTTGGGTAGATAAATCAAATTTGCCTACGTTAGATGACGATGAGTATTACTGGTCGGATTTGGTGGGGCTAACGGTCATCAACGAAGAAGGCGACAATTTGGGCGTTATCAAAGAGATGTTTGAGACATCCGCTCATGCTATTATTTCAGTCAAACCCACAAAAGTGAGTGTCGATGGTGAAGAAAGGCTGATTCCGTGGCACAGCGACATCGTCCTTAATGTGGATTTGGATGCCAAAACCATGCTCGTGGCATGGGGTAAGGATTACTAAGCATGGCACTCAAAATCACAACTGACTGTATCAACTGCGATGTGTGTGAGCCTGTCTGCCCCAATGAAGCCATATCCGCAGGGGATGACATCTATGTCATCAATCCCGACCTATGCACCGAATGCGTGGGGCATTATGACACACCCCAATGCGTGGACATCTGTCCTGTGGACTGCATTCCCAAAGACCCTGATTATGACGAGAGCGAAGATGAGCTACTTGCCAAATATCACAAAATTACCAACAGCTAGATAAGGCCGATATGGCTACAAAACTTTAAAATTACCACAAATCTATGATGTATGAATGTAGAGAGCTGGCTCTACGCACCTATAAAGATAGTGTACCAACCAAGAGCGTGTTCAACACGCCCCTACAAATCTGTGGTAAATATCAAGCTCATTAAGCATGATTATTTATCGCTTTTCTTGTTATAAAACAGGAACATCTCATCCATGATGAAAACCCTAAGACATTTTTATTTTGACATATTTTTTACCATCGTCTGCTTGATTGGGGCGGCGTACTGGGGCTTTACGCATGGTGGGACAACCGCCATGCTCTCGGCACTGTTTATTACAATGGTGCTGGCACTGATGGAAATCTCATTGTCCTTTGATAATGCGGTGGTCAATGCGTCCGTCTTAAAGCATTGGGATAAGTTTTGGAAAATGCTGTTTTTAACCGTGGGTATGCTTATCGCTGTGTTTGGTATGCGACTGGTGTTTCCCATTGTCATCGTGGCGGTAACGGCAGACATGGGTATGAAAGAAGTTGTCGATTTGGCACTGAACAATCCCACAGAATACTCCGCCAAGCTCATGGCTCACCATGCCGAGATTGCCGCGTTTGGTGGTATGTTCCTACTCCTTGTCTTTTTGAACTTTGTGTTTGATGACAAAGACATTCATTGGTTTGGCTGGCTTGAAAAACGCCTTGCCAAATTTGGTAAAGTCGATGCCATGAGCGTGTTTGTGGCGATTGTGATTTTGATGACATCTTTGTCGTGGGTAGATGAAGTACATGAACCTGCTGTTCTTATGGCAGGCGTGTGGGGCATTCTTATTTATATGGGCGTAAACGTGCTATCTACTTTCTTAGAAAGCGATAATGACGATGACAAAGTGGACGGCAACGAAGTGGCAGGAGCGATTGCCAAAGGCGGTATCGCAGGCTTTTTATATCTAGAAGTATTGGATGCGTCATTTAGTTTTGACGGGGTGATTGGGGCGTTTGCCATTACCAATGACGTGGTTATCATCATGATTGGCCTTGCTATTGGGGCGATGTTTGTGCGTTCGATGACGATTTTCTTGGTCGAAAAAGGCACGCTGGATGAGTTTGTGTACCTAGAACACGGGGCTCATTATGCCATTGGGGCGTTGGCGATTATTATGCTCATCTCGATGAAATTTCATGTGCCAGAGATTATCACGGGACTTATCGGGGTTGCCTTTATCGTGGCGTCGGTGATAGCTTCCATTCGCTATCGCAAAAATAATTCACCTGAGTCTATCTCCAAGCAGTGATAAGCCACACTTAGCACAAATAATGCCATAAAACAGCAAAACCGCTTGTACTCTACTGCATTCATTGTTAAGATACGCCTTATTTTCATCAATAAGGCATTATCATGACTACTACCCAAACTGCCCAAATGTGGGGCGGACGCTTTAGCGAAGCCACCGACCGTTTTGTTGCCGAATTTACCGCTTCGGTCAATTTTGACAAACGCATGGCAAATCAAGACATACAAGGCTCTATCGCCCATGCCACCATGCTTGGGCAGTGCGGTATCATCACCGCCGATGAGAGCCGTCAAATCGTGGACGGACTGACCCAAATCAAAGGTGAGATTGAGCGTGGTGAATTTGAATGGCGTGTGGAGCTAGAAGACGTTCATATGAATGTGGAGAGTCGCTTGACCGCCTTGATTGGCGATGTCGGCAAAAAACTGCACACAGGGCGTAGCCGTAATGACCAAGTGGCGACCGACATTCGCCTATATCTAAGAGATGAGACCGACAAAATCATCGCCTTGATTGGCAAATTACAAAATGGTCTGCTAGATTTGGCAAGCAAACACACCACGACCATCATGCCCGGCTTTACGCATTTGCAGACCGCCCAACCTGTGAGTTTTGCTCATCATGTCATGGCGTGGTTTGAGATGCTTTGCCGTGATAGCGAGCGTTTTGCCCAAACTCGCACTCGCATTAACCAAATGCCCCTAGGCTCGGCGGCCTTGGCAGGGACGACTTATCCCATTGACCGCACAATCACCGCTCGCCTGCTTGGCTTTGACGGCATTTGTGAAAACTCACTCGATGCAGTGTCTGACCGTGATTTTGCCATTGAATTTACCGCCAACGCCAGCATTTTGATGATGCACCTATCTCGCATGAGCGAAGAGCTGATTTTGTGGATGTCGGCACAGTTTGGCTTTATCCATATCCCTGACCGCTTTTGCACGGGGTCGTCTATCATGCCCCAAAAGAAAAATCCTGACGTGCCAGAGCTTGTGCGTGGTAAGACCGCTCGTGTGTTCGGACAGCTCACAACCCTGCTTACGCTCATGAAAAATCAGCCCCTAGCGTACAATAAGGACAACCAAGAAGATAAAGAACCGCTGTTTGACTGCGTGGATACGCTGACAGGCTCGCTCATCGCCTTTGCCGATATGCTCCCAAACATCACGCCAAACGCAGAAAATATGCGTACCGCCACGATGAAGGGCTATGCCACAGCGACTGATTTGGCGGATTATCTGGTCAAAAAAGGCTTGCCGTTTCGTGATGCTCATGAAGTGGTTGGGAGTGCGGTGGCACTTGGCGTATCAAAAGGCGTGGATTTGAGCGAGCTAAGCCTTGATGAGTTAAAGGCGTTTAGTCCGCTGATTGGCGATGATGTCTTTGACTGCCTAACCCTAGAAGGCTCGCTAAACGCTCGTAATCATATCGGGGGTACCGCCCCAGAGCAGGTGGTAAAGGCGATTGAGCGGGGGCGTGGGAAGATTAAAGGTTGATTAAGCTGATTAAACCATTACCCCAATTTGGCATATTCATCATCAAAAAGATGTGCTAAAATTGGGGTGATATTTTAATAAGGACAAGCCATGACAACACTTACCCTGCATATTCCTGATGATTTATCCAAACAAGCTCGTGAAATTGGGCTATTAAATGAACAATCCATATTACAAGCCTTTCGCCAATTCCTTGACCAAAAACAATCCAAACAACGCACGCTTGGCGGAGCAGAAGGCTTGGTAAGCTATATGGCGGACGATTTTAATGAGCCGTTAGATGAATTTGGGGATTATATGTGATGCGTGGTTATTTATTAGACACCCAAGCGATTATATGGCTATTGAGCGAGCCTGATAAATTATCCAATAAAGCCAAACAAATCATTCAAAATCCCAACAATCCCCTATATTATAGCCTGCTTAGCATGAATGAGATTGCAATCAAAGCAAGCATTGGTAAACTTATCATTGATGACAATTGGCAAGATATTTTTGAAAAACTATTGGTGCAAAAAAACATTGTCAAATTAGACATGACATGGGATACGATAAAAATTTTACAAAACCTACCTTTTTATCATAAAGACCCTTTTGATAGAATGCTAATCTCTCACGCAATCGCCAATGACCTTGCGTTTATCAGCTCTGACGGGCATTGTGCCAGTTATGATTTAATGGTGGTTTGGTAGTTAAAATTGATTGGTGTGAAGCATACCCCTTGACAACCCCCAACTTTTCATTTACCATAGATTTTTATTTTTGTAATTATCGCACAATGACACAATTACCCTTTTTACCTACTGTTTTGACAGATAAAGCACACACTTTATCTGCAACCATTTGCATTTGCTACCCCAAACTAGGAGTGGCAAGTTAGGTCGTGCGTGTACGTTTAACTTAGAACCACTCAAATTTTTGGGTGGTTTTTTTATTGGAGTTTTTTATGAAAAAAGTCATTTCTTTATTAAATCTCTTTCCAAACTAAAAATAAACCCTTATAAGTATTGGGGTTGAAGTTTTTAAAAATCCATAAAAATCAGGATTTGGAAAGAAGTCTATTTAAAAGAGATTATGAAGGCACTCGCCAAGTCTATGATGACGTGGCGGCAGGAGCCGAATGGGTTGTGCAAGGCGAAGGCGTGGCAACGGTCAAAATAGACGGCACGTCCACGCTCGTCCAAGACGGCAAACTCTACAAACGCTATGATGCCAAAAAAGGCAAAACCCCGCCAGACGGCTTTATCCCCGCCCAAGAGCCTGACAGCGTTACAGGGCATTGGCCAGGCTGGGTAGCGGTGCAAAGCGACAACCCTGCTGACCGTTGGCATAATGAAGCCTTTGCCGATTTTGACGGAGCGGACGGCACTTATGAGCCTATCGGTCCAAAAGTGCAAGGCAATCCATACAACCGCCCCAAGCATGAGCTTGTCAAACATGGCGATTGGCGATTTGATGACGAACCGCCAAGAGATTTTGACGGCTTAAAAGCATGGTTTGAAACCCATGTGGTCGAAGGTGTGGTGTGGCATAGGGGTAATGGCGACATGGTTAAAATCAAACGCCGTGATTTTGGACTTAAATGGCCTGTTAAGGCGTGATTGGCAAATTGGGCTGATTTTTGAAGGGGTTTAGCCCTTATCAAGGGGTGTAATTTATCCATGACACCCCTTGACAACCCCAAATCCGCCCCCACATTTGCTATAACATCCTTTTTACTTTGGAAAAAATCATGGAAATCTTTAACCCCAAAGCCAATTTGGTTTTTTGTCGCAAATACCAAGAAAATCTACCAAAAATGCCCAACCCCCCCTTTCCCAATGCCAAAGGCGAAGAGCTACAAAACACCGTTTCACAAAAGGCATGGAGCGAATGGCTAGAACTACAAACCATGCTCATCAACGAAAAACACCTAAGCATGGTAGATAAAGACGCCAAAAAATTCATCGCCGAACAGCGTGAACTATTCTTAGACAATGGCGACTATGAACGCCCAGCAGGGTTTAAGCCAAAAGATAGCTAGCGTTGTGCAACAAAAAATCGGACTTAGTGTCCGATTTTGTTTTTGACTAAAAAAGAAATTAGCACGCCACGCCAATAATCCATTCGCTCTTGTCATTGGTGCTTTTATCTAGGTCTGCACGGCGAACCAACGGCTCGGTACAACCTTTGGGGGCGATATAGTCGGTTGCCACCTTGGTTGCTGTATCGGGCATGATGGGCGTGCCGTCTGCCGTGCGTACATGGATATAAAAGGGCTGTTCTAAGGGGATAACATAGCTATCAAGCAGATAAATCTTGTCCTGATACACCACTTTATCATGATAATCCTTAAAATGGAGCATACCCACACCGTCCACATAGGTATCAGGGCTGAGTGGCTCGTTGGTCTTTTTGGTGTTTGCCATGACCAGTAGCGATGGCATGGCAGACGGCGTGGCAGGTGTGCTGGCACAACCAACCAGTACCCCTGCCATGATGAGAGTTGATAATAATTTTTTCATCATTTCTCCTTTTGTCCTTTGAATCTTTTAACCCTTATACGCATATTTAGGGTCGGAGGCGGCGGTAAATAGCACGTCCGTTGATGAGTTAAGGGCAGTCTCTGCTGAGTCTTGCACCACACCGATGATAAAGCCGATGGCGACGACCTGCATGGCGATGTCGTTAGAGATGTTAAACAGTCCGCACGCCAACGGGATGAGCAGTAGTGAACCACCTGCCACACCTGAGGCACCACAAGCACTCACCGCTCCGACGATGGCAAGCAGTAGGGCTTGAAAGAAGCTCACTTCCACGCCAAGGGTATGAGCGGCGGCAAGTGTCAAGATGTTGATGGTGATGGCAGCTCCCGCCATGTTGATGGTTGCCCCCAGTGGAATGGTGAGCGAATAGGTGTCTTCGTTTAGCCCAAGTTTTTTGGCAAGGTTCATGTTCACGGGAATGTTGGCGGCAGATGAACGGGTAAAAAATGCCGTCACCCCTGATTCACGCAGACAGGCGATAACGAGCGGGTAGGGGTTTTTACGAGTCTTGACAAAGACGATGATGGGGTTTACCACCAAAGCGATAAACAGCATGGCACCGACCAGTACGATAAGTAGTTTGGCGTAGCTTGCCAGACCATCAAAACCTGTCTCTGCCACGGTCTTAGAGACCAATCCCAAGATACCAAATGGGGCAATCGCCACAATCCATTTTACCACCGCTGAGACGGCGTTTGAGATGTCATGTACGACCGTTTTGGTGGTCTCGGACGCATGACGTAGCCCCAGACCAATCAGTACCGACCATGTCAAAATGCCCAAATAGTTGGCATTACTAAGGGCGGTCACGGGGTTGGCGACCAGATTCATGAGTAGGTTTTTTAGGACTTCACGTAAAGATTGGGGGGCGGACTGTTCTACCGCTTGCATGTCGGTTAGACCGACAAGCTCAATGGGAAAGGCAAAACTTGCCAGTACGGCAGTCAAAGCGGCGGTAAATGTTCCCACCACATATAGTAGCATGACAGGCTTGACCCGAGCGTCACTACTGCTCTTAAACCCTGCCACGGCAGAGAGTACCAAGGCAAATACCAGTATCGGGGCGACTGCTTTTAAGGCTCCGACAAACACATCGCCCAGCACCCCAAGCGACATGCCAACATCTTTGGCAACACTGCCAATCAACACGCCCAATACCAAGGCAATCAAAATAAGTGGCACAAGCCCCACTCGCATGTATGCATTCACAAGTTGTCGCATGAATCATTCCTTATTAATAAACACTTGTCAAATCACAAGATGATAAGATTACAAAATGTGATAACTATACCACTTTTTGTAATAAAAGTGTTAATGAAATTTCATTTTGCCAGTAATTCTCAAAGGTTAAAAAACGACCATACACAGATGGTCGTTTTGCGTGATGATTTGTTGGGGTTAGTCTGCTTGTCCCACTAAGTAACGCATGAGAATGGGAACAGGGCGACCGCTTGCTCCTTTGTTATCGCCACTTGACCACGCTGTGCCTGCGATGTCTAAGTGAGCCCATGCCTGACCTTCTTTGATAAAGCGTTGCAAGAAGCACGCTGCCGTGATAGAACCGCCTTCACGTCCGCCGATGTTTTGGACATCTGCAAAGGTAGATTTTAGCTGTTCATCATAGGCATCATCTAAGGGCATTTGCCACACTAGGTCGCCTGTGTACTCGCCTGCTTCTTCTAGGGCGAACAGCGTGTCTTCGTCATTACAATACAGTCCTGAACGCACTGAACCCAAGGCAATCACGCACGCCCCTGTCAGGGTCGCTGCATCGATGATGGTGCGTGGCTTGTAGTTGTCTTGGACGTAGCACAGAGCGTCACACAGCACCAGACGACCTTCGGCATCGGTGTTTAGAATCTCAACACTCATGCCGTTCATGGCAGTCACGATGTCTGATGGGCGAGTGGCTTTGCCCGATGGCATGTTCTCGGCACAGGCAAGCACCACGACCATGTCCAGTGGCAGGCGAGCTTCACACACCGCTTTGATGGTGCCA
Source organism: Moraxella sp. K127 (assembly GCF_015223095.1). Lineage (NCBI taxonomy): Bacteria > Pseudomonadati > Pseudomonadota > Gammaproteobacteria > Moraxellales > Moraxellaceae > Moraxella > Moraxella sp. K127. The sequence goes on from NZ_JADFBZ010000008.1 coordinate 37,933, forward strand.
AGCATGGCAGCTGCTCCGCCCATGTCGTATTTCATCTCATCCATGCCTGCTGATGGTTTTAGTGAGATACCGCCTGTGTCAAAGGTAATGCCTTTGCCGACTAGGGCGATGGGGTCTTTTAGTTTGCTCTTTTTCTTGCCTGATTTGCCGTGGTATTCGATGATTGTCAGTTTGCCTTCGTTGTCAGAGCCTTGTGAGACTGCCAAGAAACAGCCCATGCCCAGTTTTTTCATCTCTTTTTCGCCAAGCACACTCACGCTGACCACGTCTTTGTAGTCTTTGCCCAGTTTTTCGGCAACTTTGGCAAGCTCGGCAGGGGTCATGATGTTGGGGGCATCATTGGCGACATCACGAGCCAAACTCTGCCCGATGTGCGTGGCAGTAGCGATGGCTAGGGCGTTTTCGTAGTCGGCTTTGGCGTCTTTGGTGTTGATAAATTCAACAGTAGATAGGGCGATTTTGTCGCCTTTTTTGGATTTGTAGGGTTCAAAGCGGTATTCGGCATGCAGTAGAGCATTAACAAACTGTCCAAAATGCTTCTGGCAGATGACATCACCCCATGCCACGACCGCAGATTTGCTGTTTTTGATGGTGTTAAAGGTGGCTTTGCCCAGTTTTGGCATTTGATTGGCAAGTTTGTCCAGCGAGCCTGTGCCAATCACGCTGATGACATGCCCGTCATCAATGCCATAATCTGTCACGCTCTCGCCGACCGAGCCTTTAAAGCCACTGGCTTTGATGAGTGCATTGGCACGATCTAAGTGACCGCTGTCAAGGTTGCCCAAAATCTTGGCGTCGCTGTCGGCAAAGACGACCAAATGGGGCTGGGTTTTGGTTTTTTTGGGGCTAAGCTTGTCGCTGACGCTTAGGTTTAGGGTGGATACAGACATACAAACTCCTTGTTTGTGAGTGGGGAAGGGATTGTTTAAATTTTAGCACATTTTTGGGGGTGTGTGAAACCTTTGTTACACAAATTGTCCGTGGCGATAAATCGGGGTTTTTGTTTTATAAAACTTATTGAAAATTATAATAAATCCAAAAATTTAAAATATCATCACGCATTTTCCATCGTTTGGTATGATGTGATAAAATAACCCATCGCTAGGGGGTGTGTTATGAGTATGACGTTATTGCAGCTAAATGCCTTTGTTAAGTTGGCACAATCGGGCAATGTCTCCCAATCCGCCCAAGCTCTTGGTATCTCACAGCCGACCCTGTCTCGGCACATTGCCAAGTTAGAAGAAGAGCTTGGCGTGGCGTTGTTTGAACGTCATCATCGCCCGATGAGATTGACGGACGCAGGGGCATTTTTTTATGAACGCATGGCGATAAGCCTTGCCGACATGACCCAAACCATCAGCATGACCCAAAATTTTTATCAGCCCAAGCCCAACGTGCTAACCATCGGCTTTGTGGCGTCCATCCTGTATGGGCGACTGCCGACCATCGTGGCAATGCTAAAACAAAACGTCCCAGAGCTTGATGTTAGGCTTGTAGAAATCGGCTCGGAAGAACAGCCCCAAGCCTTACAATCAGGGCAGATTGATGTGGGCTTTGGGCGGTTTTTGTGCCAAGACCGTTTGGTTCATCAGCGATTTTTAAGACAAGAAAAACTCGTGGTTGCCATGCCACACACGCACCTTTTGGCGGACATGGAGGTGCCGATAAGCCTGTCGCAATTGGTGGGAGAGTCCATCATTTTGTATCATCGCACGCCCATGACACTTGCCCCGAACCACACCCAAGACCCGATTTTGCACCTGTTTCATCAGCACCATCTGTACCCCAAAAACACGCCAAAAGCCCGAGACATTCAAATTGCCCTAGGACTCGTGTCAGCAGGTGAGGGCATGACGCTTGTCCCTGAGAGCCTAAGCACTGTCCGCAGTCATCAAATCGCCTATCTGCCCCTAGCCGACCATGCCGTCTCGCCCATTTATCTGAATACGCTTGCTACCGCCCAACATCCGCACATATCAGCCCTGCTAAACGCCATTCATGCTGTGTATGATGATAATTTGTAACAAAATATGTCAAATTAATAAGAATTATTCTTGATTTAATAAATAACTATGCAAAAAATTAATAAAACAGGTGTATATTATGTGATTTTTGGCAGATAGTATGCAGTTTTTGCATAATATTAGTATTTTTAATAAAATATTTTATAAAAATTAAAAAATATAAGATAAAGACAAATGGATTTTTTGTGGGTATACTAGGGCGTGTGAACTTTTGTATTAGCAATAAAAACTGAGAAAATAGGATTTAGCCACTTTTTATGAAGAAGTTGATTAAATCATCAAGTTTTTATCAAGTGTTGATAATTAAATGCTATCAATGTCCAATACACTCTAGTGAATTGATATAAATGTGTTTTTTAAAAAGTTTTTAAATTTAAATTAGGAGAAAGAAATGCCATCAATAACATTTGATTCATTAGAAGTTCCCTTGGCTAACAGCCAAGAAAATATTTTAGATGCAATAAAGAAGTTGGAAAATGTTGGTTGTGTAACAGAATTTGATGAAATTCTAAATGGCTTTCCAATGGGTCATTGGAAAGAATATTATTTGGATGTATTAAAAAATAATGGTTACACAGGTGAAGTCCTGAGTATTGGTGGCTATGATAGTCGTTATGGTGCATATTATGGTTTGTGGAATCCGCAACGAATGGAATACTCGGAATTTCAAACTTACTTAAAAAATCAACTTCAAGTGTATTTAGATAATCAATTTGCTTAACATGGAGTAACAAAGATGTCCGCAGGTCTTACCTTCCGCCAAGCCGTCAAAGATGAAAAACCCCTACAAGTCGTTGGTACGATTAACGCCAACCATGCCCTACTTGCCAAACGAGCAGGCTTTAAAGCCATTTATCTGTCAGGCGGTGGCGTGGCGGCGGGTTCGCTTGGCTTGCCTGATTTAGGCATTAGTAACCTTGACGATGTTTTGACCGATGTTCGCCGTATTACCGATGTGTGCGATTTACCGCTATTGGTGGACGCTGACACAGGGTTTGGGGCGAGTGCTTTTAACATGGCTCGCACGACCAAATCGCTCATCAAATTTGGGGCGGCAGCCATGCACATTGAAGACCAAGTCGGTGCAAAACGCTGTGGACACCGCCCAAACAAAGCAGTCGTTAGCACCGCAGAAATGGTGGATAGGATTAAATCGGCGGTGGACGCTCGTACCGATGAGAATTTTGTCATCATGGCTCGCACCGATGCCCTTGCCGTAGAAGGCTTACAGAGTGCGATAGACCGTGCCTGTGCCTATGTGGAAGCAGGGGCGGATATGCTCTTTCCAGAGGCGATTACTGACCTTGCCATGTACAAGCAGTTTGCCGATAGTGCAGGCGTGCCAATCCTTGCTAACATTACCGAATTTGGCTCAACGCCCCTTTATACGACCGATGAACTTGCCAGCGTGGACGTGAGTTTGGCATTGTATCCGCTATCGGCATTTCGGGCGATGAATAAGGCGGCGGAGACGGTTTATACTGCCCTGCGAGCGGACGGCACGCAAAAAAATGTCGTGGATATGATGCAAACCCGTGCCGAGCTATACGAACGCATTAATTATCATGCCTTTGAAGATTATTTGGATAATGCGTTTAAAAAATAGGTTTTATTTGGTGCGTAAGGTGCGTATGACGCACCGTTAAGGTGAAATATTGCAAATTGGTAAGGTAATGAGCGATAAGCAAAATTTAGATTTCAAAAAATCCTATAAACATCTATCAAGTATGCCAACGTATTTATTGTACTTTGTTTTGCATTTATTTGGCATACTTTCAAGAATGGGATTTATAAAAATTGAAATCAAAAATAACATTGATGATTATTTATTTCTCACCATGCTTTTCTCTACTGTAATAATAGGACTAATCTTTATGATTTGCGGTAAAAAATGGATAAGAACTTATTTTTCCAAACAACAATTTTCACCAGAAAAATTGAACAAATATGAGCAAATATCCAATTATTTTCATAAAATTACTTTTGTCATTGTACTGACTTATTGGACATTACATTTGGTATTGTTCCATAAAGGTATTTTTACGATATAAATGTGTAGGAGAGAATTACATTCGCCCAAAATTCAATACTTTACACAGGGTAATGTGATTTGCCCCTTACAAAATATCCAAAAGGTATAATTAGAGAACAATACCTACATTTTTATCAATTTTTCAACACTTAATTGTAAAACGGTGTGTATTACATACCTTACCCAAACCCTAAAACTTTTAAAAAATTTAAATATCCCAATCAAGTATGAAAAGGATATTTGATAGGATAATCACTTATTAAAGTCATTATCCAAAATAGCGATAATTTAGCAATAAATTATCATTTGACCCATTAAGGACGAAAGGAAACATTGCAATGACCGAAAATGCACTACCCAAAGTGGACGGCTTTAAACCCAAAAAATCAGTTGCCCTAAGCGGACAAGTGGCAGGCAATACCGCCCTATGTACGGTCGGCAAATCAGGTAATGATTTGCATTATCGTGGTTATGATATTTTGGATTTGGCAAATAATTGCGAATACGAAGAAGTTGCCCATTTGCTCATTCATGGACATTTGCCAAACAAATTTGAGCTCATCGCCTATAAGCAAAAACTCAAAACCTTGCGTGGCTTGCCAATCCGTGTGATTGAAGTGTTAGAGAGCCTACCTGCTCACACGCACCCTATGGACGTGTTGCGTACGGGCGTATCCATGCTTGGCTGTGTACACCCAGAGCGTGAGAGTATGCCTGCCAGTGAAGCTCGTGATATTGCCGATAAGCTCATCGCCTGCTTTGGCTCTATGCTTTTGTATTGGCATCAATACAGCCACAATGGCAAACGCATTAGCGTGGAGAGCGAAGAAGACAGCATTGGCGGTCATTTCTTGCACCTGTTGCACGGCAAACGCCCCACGGCGTATCATGTCAAGGCAATGCACATTTCGCTGATTTTGTACGCCGAGCATGAGTTTAATGCGTCCACGTTTACCAGTCGTGTGATTGCAGGGACAGGGTCGGATATGTATTCGTGCATTAGCGGAGCTATCGGAGCGTTAAAAGACCCAAAACATGGCGGAGCCAACGAAGTGGCGTATGACATTCAAAAACGCTATCGCAACGCTGACGATGCCGAGACGGACATTCGTGAACGTATCGCCAAAAAAGAGATTATCATCGGTTTTGGACACCCTGTTTATACCATTAGCGACCCACGCAATGTCGTCATCAAGCAAGTCGCCAAAGACCTATCCGAAGAAACAGGCGATATGCGACTGTTTGACATTGCCGAGCGGTTGGAGACCTTAATGTGGAACGAGAAAAAAATGTTCCCAAATCTGGATTGGTTCTCTGCCGTGTCCTACCAAAAAATGGGCGTGCCAACGGCGATGTTTACCCCACTCTTTGTCATCGCACGCACGGCAGGCTGGTCGGCTCATATCCTAGAACAGCGTGCGGACGGTAAGATTATCCGCCCAAGTGCCAATTATACAGGCCCTGAGGATTTGGCATTTGTGCCGATGAATGAGCGGTAATTAAATAAAACAAGGGCATATTTTTAATTGGGAAAATGTGCCTTTGTTTTTAAAATTTGGAATATTAATGTTAAATTTAGAAATTTGTGATAATGGAAATCATAAAGTCGTTTATTATCGCAATGCCGATGATGTGGCAATTAGGGTTACAATTTTGGATTTGAATAATAACATTATTCAAGATTTAATTTCTGAATATGATAAGACTGGCAGAAATATTTGTGATGTGCTATTTGGTAAAGACCCAACCAAAATTATTGCTTATCGTGAATATCATTTTCGTGATAATGAAAAACACGACAGTGGTTGGACAGATTATAAAAAAGTGAATGGCGAATTTGTCAAACTACATTCACAAAGTGGTGGTTGGATTATTAAAGACGAATTGTCTCGCTGTGATTGGTTTTATCCAAATGGCGAATTGGCGTTTTATGAATTATTTAAATTTGATAATGATATTGGTGGAATGTGCAAGGAATATTCTTATTTTCCAAATGGAGAAAGAATTGTTGAATTTTGTGATGAACCAAGATTAGAACATTTTGATGATTATTATTTGGATTTTATTTAACAATCTAGACAACCTTAGGAGTAATAGACATAATGCAACAAATACAAAATGATATAAATCTTTTAATTGCAAAGAAAAAAGCATTAATGCTGAATGACCCTATAATCTATGAAATTTGGTATGAAATGATAAAAATTCTCACTAAAAACAAAGAGTTAACTTTTGCTTATTTGAAGATGATTTCACAAGAAGAAGTTTATTGGATATCCGAGATATTTGAAGACCTATCAGAAGAGTTTCAAGATGAAAGTTTTATATCGCTACTCAATGAATTACAAGATAAATATCCTAGCATTGACTTATCTATGGATATTTTGTATTCAAAAAAGGCTATAAAATAGATTTAATTCAGAACGGTGCGTAATACACACCTTACGCTTACGATTATAATGCTTTTTTTAATCAATATTTCTTTAAAAATAGGACAGTCATAATGTCAAATCAAGGTTTTCCTGCTGGTAATTTGGTACATACCGATAAAGGATTAGTGCCAATTCAAGAGATTAAAGTGGGTGATATGGTGTTATCTCGTCCTGAATTGGGCGATAAAGACACTCCAACGGAATATAAGTGTGTTTTAAAAACTGTTTGTTTAAGGGAAAACGCAATTACACAAATTTCCTATATTGCCGAAACAGAGCCTTTAATAATCAAATCAATCTATTTAACAGACAATCATTTGGTATGGGTTCAATCCGATAATAAATGGACTTCAACCATTGATTTACAAATAGGTTCAAAACTTAGCTTTAAATCCCAAGACATAAATGCGTATTTGATTGGAGCTGTTGAAGTTTTTGAAGTAGCTACTAAAACAAGAGATGTAGTTGGTTTGGTTCACAATAAAGACTTTAATGATGAATGGGATCAAGGTATTGTAATAAGTTCATCAGAAGGTTTAAAAACATTCTATATTAGTGATCTTAATGGAGAAAGCCTAGAAGAGACTTATAACGGAGAATATATTTATGTTGATGATTTTCCAAAAATTTCTTGTAGTAATCAAAATCCATTTAATAACTTGCTTTCACATACTTACAATAAATTCAAAGCTTCTATATATAATTTAGAAGTAGAAGACTATCATACTTATTTTGTTGGTAAAGACGGTATTTGGGTTCATAACGCCAATTTTATCAAGGCATAACCCTTACCCAAAACCCAAAATAGCGTTTATTATTTAATTTTTCACAGCCAAAGAAAAGGAAACTTAGCAATGAAAAACTACCGTAAACCCTTAGCCAATACCGAGCTACATTATTATGATGTAGAACAAGCGATTAACGACATTCGCCCCAATGCTTATGAACGCTTGCCCTACACCGCCAAAGTGCTTGCCGAACAGCTCGTGCGAAACTGCCACGATGCCCCACAATTGGGCGATTATTTGGGGCAACTTATTGATAACAAACAAGAGCTGGATTTTCCGTGGTATCCTGCCCGTGTGGTGTGCCATGATATTTTGGGGCAGACGGCATTGGTGGATTTGGCAGGACTTCGTGATGCCATTGCCGAGCAAGGGGGCGACCCGTCCAAAGTCAATCCTGTGGTACAAACTCAGCTTATCGTGGACCATTCGCTGGCGGTGGAGCATGGGGGCGATGACCCTGATGCTTTCGCCAAAAACCGTGCGATAGAAGACAGACGTAATGACGACCGTTTTCACTTTATAGAATGGACAAAAACCGCCTTCAAAAACGTGGACGTTATCCCTGCTGGCAACGGCATTATGCACCAAATCAACCTTGAAAAAATGTCGCCTGTGGTGCAAGCACGAGACGGCATAGCGTTCCCTGATACTTGCGTTGGGACGGATAGCCACACACCGCACACGGACGCATTGGGCGTGATTTCGGTGGGCGTGGGCGGTCTTGAAGCCGAATGCGTGATGCTCGGCTTGCCGTCCATGATGCGAACACCTGACATCGTGGGCGTGCATTTGACAGGCAAAAGACAGGCAGGGATTAGTGCGACTGATATTGTGCTTGCCTTGACTGAGTTTTTGCGAGCTGAGAGAGTGGTGGGGGCGTATTTGGAGTTTTTTGGGGAAGGGGCGAGCAGTCTGTCGGTGGGCGATAGAGCGACCATTGCCAACATGACTCCAGAATATGGGGCGACCGCAGGGCTGTTTTATATTGACCAAAACACGCTGGATTATCTGACCTTGACAGGACGTGAGAGCGAGCAGGTCAAATTGGTGGAAAATTATGCCAAAACCGTTGGGCTATGGGCGGACGATTTGGCAGGGGCGGAGTATGGGCGAGTGCTGACGTTTGATTTGTCAAGCGTAACTCGCAATATCGCAGGCCCAAGTAATCCACACGCCAAAGTGGCAACGAGCGAGCTAAAACAAAAAGGCATCGCAGGGACGGTAGAAGAGCGTGATGACGGTCTGATGCCTGACGGTGCGGTGATTATCGCCGCCATTACAAGCTGTACCAATACTTCTAACCCAAGAAATACCGTTGCCGCAGGGCTTTTGGCGAAAAAGGCAAATGAATTAGGCTTAACTCGTAAACCGTGGGTGAAGTCGTCCTTTGCCCCCGGTTCTAAGGTTGCCGAAATTTATCTAAATGAAGCAGGGTTACTCCCTGAGCTTGAAAAGTTGGGCTTTGGTATTGTTGGCTTTGCCTGTACGACTTGTAATGGCATGAGTGGGGCGTTGCGACCAGAGATTCAGCAAGAAATCATAGACCGAGACCTATACGCCACAGCCATTCTATCAGGCAACCGTAACTTTGACGGACGCATTCACCCTTATGCCAAGCAAGCCTTTTTGGCAAGTCCGCCGTTGGTTGTGGCGTATGCCATTGCAGGGACGATACGTTTTGACATTGAAAATGACGTGCTGGGCTATCATGACGGCAAGCCTGTGTACCTAAAAGACATCTACCCAAGCGATGATGAGATTGATGAGATTGTCGCCAACTGCGTAAAACCTGAGCAGTTTCGGCAGGTGTATATCCCCATGTTTGATTTGGATAAGTCAAAACAGGCAACCAGTCCGCTCTATGACTGGCGACCCATGTCCACCTATATCCGCCGTCCGCCCTACTGGGAAGGGGCGTTAGCAGGGGAGCGGACGCTGACAGGCTTGCGACCTTTGGCGATATTGCCTGATAATATCACGACCGACCATTTGTCGCCGTCCAATGCCATTGTCAAAAATTCGGCGGCAGGCGAGTACCTTGCCAAAATGGGCGTGCCAGAAGAAGATTTTAACAGCTATGCCACGCACAGGGGCGACCATTTGACCGCACAACGGGCGACTTTGGCAAATCCCAAACTCTTTAATGAAATGGTGCGAAACGAAGACGGCACGGTGCGTCAAGGCTCTTGGGCTCGCATTGAACCAGACGGTACGGTTGTGCGAATGTGGGAAGCAATTGAGACCTATATGGAGCGGGGTCAGCCTTTAATCATTATTGCAGGGGCGGACTATGGGCAAGGGTCAAGCCGAGACTGGGCGGCAAAAGGCGTGCGACTGGCTGGCGTGGAAGTGATTGTCGCAGAAGGTTTTGAACGCATTCATCGCACCAATCTGATTGGTATGGGTGTGCTACCGCTACAATTTAAAGACGGTATTAATCGCCATACGCTCGCCCTTGACGGTACAGAAATCTATTCGGTGCAAGGAGAAATCTCGGCTCGCTCGGAATTAAGTCTAATCATAGAACGCAAAAATGGCAAGGTAGAAAGCGTGCCTGTTTTATGTCGCCTTGATAGCGATAGTGATGTGAGAACTTATAAGGCGGGGGGGTGTTACAGCAATTTGCGGGGGAATTTTTGGACAACTAAAAATTTGTAAATCGCATAAGGACAAGGCAATTTTGTGGTAGAATTGTCCTTGTCTTTAAAATATAGGAAACTGAAATGAGAGTTGATGATTTTTCACAAGAAGGCTATTTTTGGCTAAAAGACGAGCAAAATAAAAAGTTTTCTGGAACTGTAACAGTCAAAAATGGGGGAAATTCTACGCTAAAAATTCAAGTAGATGATTATGCTAATTTAAAAGAATTCCAAGATAAGTTTTGGCAACAAAAAGAAAATATTATTATTTATGGGGATTGTAATAATAAATTTTCAGTATTTCTTGACTGCTTTATTCAAACAGTTGGAAATAATTTTGTATTATTTCAAATAGGAAAATCTATTTTTGACACTTTGCCTAATTATGATTTTTCAAAACCTAAATTTATTAAATTTTCATTTGATAATATATATACTTGGGTAAAAAATAACTTTAAGGTAATTGAAAATGAAATTTCCTATGAAAATAAAAAAGTTTTTTTAGAATTTCCTATAAGAAATGATGTTGTATTATTTTCAAATCAAGATTTTGAAATATCTGTAAATTTTCTCTACCAAACCAAACATAATGAACAAATAAATGACTATACTTCATCAATTATAGAAAAACCATATATACAAATTAGTATTTTAAATGATAATTGCTCTAATTTTGAATTCTTATTTGAGAAAATTTATAAATTTATTGGTTTTATTTTAATAGATGCAGGAAAAATTTCGTCTTTAACAAATGTACAGGTCGGTTATGTGGAAAATTATTTTTCTCCTATTTATTATACATCATCTCCTTTTATAAGTGAGTTAAAAGATGTCTCAAAATCTGATTTCTGCTTTGGTTTGGATAGCATTATTAAACTTAAAGAAAACAATATTGACATTATTAAAACTTGGTTTGATAATTTTGACCATTTATCAAATAGCTTGAATTTATATATTAATAAAAAATCGGCAAAAAATGTGCATATTGATACACATTTTGTATGGCTAACACAGGCTTTGGAAGGATTTCATAAGTTAGCTATTGATAATAAAAAAATAATCTTAAAAGAAAGATTAGAAAAACTTTTTGAAGTAACTGATATTCTTGAAATGAAATTATTTGATATTGCAAAAATTAAAAGTCTTGTTCCAAATATAGTGAAACTTAGAAACCACTTCATTCACTCAAACAATGAATTTCAAATGGGTCAAAAATTAGCTTACAATATTTTGGCTTTCAACTATCTGTTGGAACTTATATATCTTTTAAATTTGCTAAAATTTTTAGGTTTAAATGACAATCATTTACAAGGACTATTAACTGTACACATCAAAGGTTATCATTTGCAAAATACAAAAAACCATACAGCCAAATTTATCAATGATTATTTTGCAATGGAAAATCAAAATCCCCAAAACGGTGCGTAATACGCACCTTACGCCCCACACCAAAAGGAATAAGGAACTTAAAATGCAAACCCCAACCCCCGCCACTTATATGCGTGGTGGCACATCAAAAGGCATATTTTTTAATTTGGCGGATTTGCCAAAGCCTTGCCAAGTGGCAGGGCAGGCACGAGACGCATTTTTACTCCGTGTCGTGGGCAGTCCTGACCCCTATGGCAAGCAGATTGACGGTATGGGCAATGGTTCATCAAGCACGTCCAAAGTCGTGATTTTGTCGCCATGTACGGACGGCACGCACGATGTCAATTATCTGTTTGGGCAGGTGGCGATTGATAAAGCGATGATTGATTGGTCAGGCAACTGTGGTAATTTGACAGGGGCGGTGGGGGCGTTTGCCATTACCAATGGCTTGGTACAGGCGGATAAAATCCCTGATAACGGCATTTGCACGGTCAAGATTTATCAGCAAAACATTGGCAAAACCATTATCGCCCACATTCCTATCAAGGACGGACAAGTCCAAGAAACAGGCGATTTTGAGCTTGACGGCGTAACCTTCCCCGCCAGTGAAGTTAAGATAGAATTTATTGACCCTGTGGACGATGACGGCGAGATGTTCCCTACAGGCAATTTAAAGGACAGACTTAGCGTGCCTGATGTGGGCGAATTTGACGTTACCTTTATTAACGCTGGCATTCCCACGATATTTTTAAGAGCGTCTGATTTGGGTTTTACAGGTACGGAATTGCAAAAAGACATTAATTCCAATGGCGAGATTTTAGCCAAATTAGAAAAAATCCGAGCCTATGGAGCGGTACAAATGGGTTTAATCAGCCACATTGATGAAGCCCAAACACGCCAGCACACCCCAAAAATCGCTTGGGTTGCACCCCCTGCCGACTATGTTTCATCAAGTGGCAAAACCGTCAAGGCGGACGACATTCATCTACTGGTGCGAGCGATGAGCATGGGGCAGTTGCACCACGCCATGATGGGAACAGCGTCTGTGGCAATCGGCACGGCAGGCACAATCGTTGGCACGCTTGTTAATGACGTGGCAGGCGGTCAAGAGCTAAATGAGGTGTGCTTTGGACACCCATCAGGCACGCTCACGGTGGGCGGTCAGTCCGAGTGTGTAAATGGTAAATGGCTCGCTCGTAAGGTATCCATGAGCCGTTCGGCACGGCGGTTGATGGTGGGGCAGGTGTTTGTGCCTGAGGATAGTTTTTAAGCCAACATCACCAATAAAGTAAGTCTTAGGATTCAAAAACCATGAAAATCTCAAATGTTATTATAATTACTGGTCTGTTGGCATTGTCACTTGTCGCAAATCTGGTGTGGGCAGATGTGCCCGATGTGGTAAATAGTCCCAATGTCAACAACTGCGATAAAAGAGATGAGTTGGTTGATACTGTGTTAAAAGGGCATTATGAGTACGTGAGCTGTTTTTCAGAAGGATTGGCTAGGGTTAGTGTATATGATGACACATCTCCTAATCTGAGCCGATTTGGATTTATTGACAAGACAGGCAGGCTTGTTGTTCCCTTGAAATATGATTATGCCCGTCAATTTAGTGAGGGGGTTGCCAATGTCAGTTTGGGCGATGACAGTTACTTTATTGACAAAATAGATAGGGTTGTTATTGATGTGTCGGAGTATGACATGGTTTGGGATTTTCATGGTGGGCTAGTGAGGATCTCAAAAAATCACCCAAGCGGACATCCGTTTAAGGGCATGCAAGGTTGTTTGGATAAGTCGGGTAAGGTTGTTATTGATGTAGCTTATCTAGAATTGGGGTGTTTTGCTGATAGTAATGAAGAGGTAGCACTAAAATATGTGAACGATGATGTCAAGGTGGGCGTCATCAATCGGCAAAATCAGACGGTAATTGACTTTGATTATGCCATGTTATCGCCCATTGATGAGCAGGGACTGTATGTGGCTATCAAGGATTGCTCACCTTTTTTGGCAGGGTTTGTGAGTGATGAACTGTTAGGGTATTGCCGCTATGGCGTGATAGATGGGCGTGGTGGTGTGGTTGTGGATTTTAATTATCAAGGGTTGGTATTTGATGATGGGGTTTTGATTGCCAAAAAAGACGATAAATTTGGCAAGATTACCTTAGGTGGCGATGTCATTACGCCGTTGGTGTACGATGATGTTGGTGATTTGCCCGACTGACGGGTTGATAGTTAGCCACCAAATAAGGTGGTTTTTCATTTTTAAACAGAATAAAATTTGATATAATAGACGGTTTATATTTTAAGAAAAACACACCGTGATTTTACGCACTTACATGATACGCCAAGTTGCCACAACAACCGCCCTTGTTTTGGGGTTTTTGGTGGTCATGCTCTTGGGTGGTCGCCTGATACGTTATTTTGGTATGGCTGCCGAAGGGGGGCTTGATGTTGGGGTGCTGTGGACGCTCATCGGCTATAACTTACCTTATTTTTTGGAATTGATTTTTCCTTTGTCCTTTTTTATCGGGCTTATGCTGGTGTTTGGGCGACTGTATGCCGACCATGAGATGGCGGTACTAAACGCAGGTGGGATAAGTCGTGGGGCGGTGTCAAGGCGGATTTTGCCGTTGGTGGTGGTGGTGTTTGTCATGCAGGGTTTTATCACGCTCATCGGTAAGCCGTGGGGCGTGGCAAAGGCGACCAACATTTGGCAAGAGCAGTCGGTGGTGGAGATTTTTGATTTGATTCGCACCAAAGAGTTCATCAGTAGTGGCGACTATCATCTGTATGTGGGCGAAGTGGGCGATGAGCGTGAGTTTTTAAAAGACGTCATCGTCATTCAGATGAATGATGGTAAGCAGGCAGATAACCCAAGCACACCAACCACGCAGAGAGCCATAGAGCAGGGCGACCCGCTACACGCTGATAACCTAGACACGAGCAAAATCCCAAGCGAGCTACTATCCGACAAAGACACCATTATCCTAGCCAAATCCGCAACCCAAGTGCCGACCGCTACGCATGATGGCTCGGTGGTGCTTGATTTGCACGAAGGGCGACGTTATGAAGTGGATACCGCCAGTCGTCAGTACAGCCAAGTGGGCTTTGGGCGGTATCGCATTCATCTGACGGGCAAAAGCGAGAGCCAAGGACGCCCGATGAAGATAGAAGGCATTGCCACAAGCGAGCTTTTGGGCGTGCGTGGGGTGCAAGGCGAGATAACCCTAAAAAATACGTTTAGCCCACAGCAGGTGCGTGCTGAGCTCGGTTATCGTCTGTCGTTGCCTTTTTTGATGATTATCGCTGTGCTACTTGCCACACCGCTTGCGACCGTGCGACCCCGTCAAGGCAGATGGCTCAAACTCATCCCTGCGATGTTTATTTTCGTGGCGAACGTGCTGATTTTGATTTCTCTAAAAGAGAGTATTGCCAAAGGCAAGATTGGCGTGTACATCTATCCTGTGGCATTGGTGCTGTTCATCGCCTTTGCCTTGTATCTAAATTATCATGACCGTGTCATGGCACAGCTTCGCCGAAATCGTATCAGTCGCCAAGGTCATCAGCAATCAGGGCAGGGGGTGTCATGAAAGCATGGATTTTACCCCGTTATGTCATCCGCTCGGCACTGTTTGCCATGATGGGAGCGGTGGTGGGCTTGTGGCTATTGCAAATCATCTTTGCCTATCTGTCCGAGCTTGAAAACTTATCCGAGACTTATACGTATCTTGACGCGTTACGCTTTATTTTATACCGTTCGCCTTATTTTTTGGTGCAGTTTATCCCCACGGGGGCATTACTGGGGGCGGTGATAGGGCTTGGACTGCTGGCGGGCAACAGCGAGCTTGTGGTCATGCGAGCGTCTGGGGTGAGCGTGTACCGCATTATCGGGTATGCGATGTTGCCAGCGTTTTTATTTGTGGTCATCTCATTGGCGGTCAATCAATTTATCCTGCCCACAACCAACCAAAAAGCGTCGCAGATAGCCACGCATACCGCCACGACCGATAAGCTCTTTACGGTCAATGGCTACTGGGCAGTGAATGACACCGAGCAAGGGCAAGAGATTGTCTATATCAGTTATGCTGACTCGGACGGCAAACTGGGGGCAACCAAACGTTACTATCTGGATAAAGGGGCGAATCTGACGGGGGCGACCCGTGCAGGCAGTGGCGCGTTCCACGAGCAGGCAGGCGATGATTATCAGTGGCAACTGACTGACGTGGCACAGCTGACCGTAGGCGATACGGGTGTCTCTCGCAGTTTTGACACGCACAAGACCTTATCACTGCCCCTTGCTCCGAGTGATGTTCATCTTTTGACCAAAGAAGCCGAAGATTTGTCCTTGACCGACCTATACGCTCATCATCAGCTCATGAGTCATCAAGGCAAACGCTCGTTACGCCACGAAGTCGCCTTTTGGCAAAAGCTCTTATCCCCCTTTACTGTGCTGTCATTGGTGCTGGTGGCGTCGTCCTTTGTGTTTGGGTCGTTGCGTTCGCAAGGGCTTGGCTTGCGGATTGTCATGGCGTTATTGACAGGGCTGTTATTTAGCTATTTGACCGATTTGACAGGGTTTGTGGCATTGGCGACAGGGCTTTCCCCGTTTTTTATGGCGTTATTGCCGATTATTATTAGTGCTGGCGTGGGGATCTATCTACTGCAAAGACGGCAATAAAAATGGGCGGGAGATTGCCCATTTTTATGGTTATTTTTAAATTAAAAATCAAATTTGCCATTTAGTGTATGGCAAATCATTACAAGCTCAATAATATAAGGGTGTAGGGGCGTGCTGAGCACGCCTTGTAAAATTGTCAAAGGCTGTCCAAAGCAACCCTTTCAAAGCGTATGGCGAATATTAAGCCCGTTAGGGTCATGATATGATTAATCACGCCTTATTTTGATGAGCGAGTAATCTTATTATCACGAAATACCAAACCGCTATTAGGAGAATCAAGTTCGGTTAAGCGTTTTAATTCACCAAAGGCACGGTTATTTTTATCTATCATCAGCCCATTTTCTTTGGTCTGATAAATGGACACCACATCTGCCGAGACGAATTTGCCGTCAGTTTGCATGGTGACATTGACAATGGGGGCAATACCGTTTAGTCCACGCACATTAAACACCCCATAAGTATTAAAATTCCCCAAACTGTACGCGATAAAGCGGTCTTTATAAACTTCTACCGCCCGAGTTACGTGCGGGCCATGCCCGATGACGATGTCCGCCCCCACATCGATGAGACTGTGGGAGAATTTATAGACATCGCCACGATTTTCATTTAAATACATCTCGGTGGTTTTGGGGACACGCACATGATTTGCCCCTTCGGCACCGCCATGAAATGAGACGATGACGATGTCCACTTTTTTATCCAGCTCTTTGACATAGCGTTTGGCGGTTTCTAAGTCATTGATAGAGAGCGTACCGATGTTTGGGGCAAAGGCGACCATGCCATATTTTACGCCATTTTTGGTGAATGTGGTTGTGGGCTTGGACAGCAGTCCGGCAGAGTAGATACCGACATCAGCGAGTGTGTTTTTGGTGCTGATACGTCCGACATCGCCAAAGTCGCCTGTGTGGTTATTGGCAAGGCTTAACACATTAAATCCTGCGTCCTTGATGATTTTGGCGTAGCGGGTTGGCATACGAAAGGCATAGCAGGTCATGGGTTTGGGCTGACCTGTCTCGGGGTCTATGGCAGGCGTGTTAGGGCATTTGGTGGAGTTGCCTTCGTCTAGTAGTACCCCTTCTAAGTTGCCAAAGACCACATCGCCTTTTAGGTGGGGTTTGACGTATTTAAAGCTATCACGTCCGTCATTGGGTGGTAAAAAGCCCACATTGGGAAAGGACGACCCGATCATGATATCGCCCACCGCCACGATGTTGATAAGTCCGTCTTTGTTTGGGGTGGCGGTGTCATCGCCATGACCAAATAACAAATCACCATCGCTGATGATTATCTCATCACTGACGATGGTGCTACTGCCTTGATTGGGATTGTATTCAAAATCATCAACTTTGTGGGCGACATAGCTCACCACGTCATTTTTATAAGTTGTGGCGGTGTAAGTCACCGTATCGCCAAAGTCAGCGATTTTTTGTGAAAAGTGCGTTTGGGTCTCGGCACTGCATGATTGGCATAAGATACCCAGTGTCATAAAACACAGCAATGATAATCTTGTCATAAAAATTCTCCTTAATTTGTAAAATACCATATCACCCAAAACACACCACGCCCAATACCACGCCTTTTTCTGCCCCTGTTACGGCAGGCAGGTTGCCTGTTTGCATGAGCATATTTTGGCGAGCCAGCCACGCAAAGGCAACCGCTTCCACCCAAGTGGGACTGATACCCACCGTGTCGGTGCTATGTATGATAAAGTTCGGCAGATGATAACCAAGCCGTGCCAGTAGATGAGTGTTATACGCACCGCCACCGCAGATGTAGAGCGTGTTGTGGGTTTTGGAAAATTTGGCAATCTCACGGCTTGCCGATAGGGCGGTAAACTCGCACAAAGTCGCTTGCACGTCCACAGGCGTGATGTCAAAATCTGCCAACATCTCATCAAGCCACGCCATATTAAAGGCTTCTCGCCCTGTGGATTTGGGGGCGGATTGTGCCAAAAAGGGGTGAGTCATGAGCTTGTCAAGCAAGGCAAAATCCACCGCCCCTGATTTTGCCCAGTCGCCATGTTTGTCATAGCCGACCCCCTGATGACGGCATATCCAGCCGTCCATAAGCAGGTTCGCCACGCCTGTGTCATAGCCTGTTACGTCATCGCCCAGTACGGTGATATTGGCAATCCCGCCCAAATTTAAAATCACGGTTTGACTGTCATCGGCTGTCTCATCTTGTCCAAAAATGGCTTGATGAAAGGCGGGGACTAAGGGAGCTCCTTGACCGCCCACCGCCATGTCTCGTCTACGAAAGTCTGACACCACCGCAATGCCTGTGCGTTCAGCTAGGATATTGGGGTCAAGCAGTTGCAGGCTAAACCGCCACTCGGGACGATGTCGCACCGTCTGCCCATGACAGCCAATGGCGGTGATGTCATCGCTTGTCAGCTCGGTTTTGGCAAGCAGTTCATTGACAATCTCACTGGCAAATTCACCATACAGATGGCTTGCCAAACCCCAAAAATCAAGCTCGCTAAATCGGTCAAATTCACCCATATCAAGGTGTGATATGCCATTTGGCGTACACAGTGCCAATAAAATCGCCCGCAATTTGTTACAAAAGGGCTTACTATGAGTGGCAATAATTTTGGGCGTATCACCGTCAAAGTCGCACAGCACAGCATCTAGGGCATCAAGACTTGTTCCGCTCATCATGCCAATATAGTAGCGGTCTGCCAAATCCACGTCAAAGGCGGTATTACAGATCATGTTTATCCTTAGGTTGAACTGATTATTTGGTTAACATGGGTTGTAAAATATCCATCATACCAAACTTTAAAGTATGTGATTGGGTTTTAAAATGTAACAAAATATGTCAAAAACGATAAAATTCATTGAATAGACGCTAAAAAAGCAATGATGTTATCAAATTTTTAACAATTCTTTACTATTATAATGTATTATTCTAAATGAGCTGATGATATATTAATGCAATCAACTTAGGACACCTAACATCTAAGGTGATTTTATTAGACACTTTTCATTTTCCAAGGAGAAATCATGAAATTTTTAAAGGCTCTTGTTCCTGCCCTAGCATTGGTTGCTACTGTTTCGCACGCAAGTGATATCTTAGACCACAAACAAGCCGTCAGAGATACCACAAAAGTGCGTCAAGTAAATTATACCTGTGCCACAGGTGGTAGATTGACAGTCAAATATGGCTTTAATGAGCAAAGCCAACCAACTTATGCTGAGGCAGTTGTTGGTGGCAAAAATCGCTTCATGCCCATCAATCTTGCCCGTTCAGACGTGTCAGGTACTTTCTTTGGTCAAGAAGACAGCTACACACTCGGTGTGGATGCTCTAACGCTTGGTAATTACCACAGAGTAGGTTTGGCAAGCATTCAAGACCCTGCCAGCGAGATCATGCACAAAGATTGCCGAGTGGTTAGCATTAACAAAATCAAAGGTTAATACGCCATACTCAAAAAATAGTCCCAATTGGGACTATTTTTTTGTAAAATAAATATTCAAAGTGTTTTAATCAAAATTAGTTTGTTATAATAGCACAATTTTTTATAAAAAGGTGTCCCATGTCAAATTTTTTACCCCCTGCCGAACAACTTGAACTTCTAAAACGTGGCGTGGTGGAGATTTATTCCGAAGAAGATTTGTTAAAAAAACTCGCCAAAGGTCGCCCTTTGCGTATCAAACTTGGCATGGACCCCACTGCCCCTGACTTACATTTTGGTCATACGGTCGTGCTTAACAAACTGCGTGCTTTTCAAGAATTGGGGCATGAAGTGCTGTTTTTGATTGGCGATTACACCGCTCGCATTGGCGATCCGTCTGGCAAAAACGCCACTCGTCCGCCCCTGTCCGAAGAGCAGGTCAAGGCAAATGCCGAAACCTACGCCAAGCAAGTCTTTAAAATCCTAGACAAAGACAAAACCACCATTATGTTCAACTCCGACTGGTTTGGCAAAATGAGTGCAGGGGACATGATACAGCTCGCCAGTCAGCTTACCGTGTCTCGTATGTTAGAGCGTGATGATTTTTCAAAACGCTACAACAGCCAAACCCCAATCGCCATTCATGAATTTTTATACCCCCTTGTGCAAGGCTATGACAGCATTGCCATGGAAGCTGATGTGGAGATTGGCGGTACTGACCAGACCTTTAACGTGCTTATGGGGCGTACCCTGCAAGGTCGCTACGGCAAAGAGCCACAGGTGTGCCTGACCATGCCCCTTTTGGAAGGCTTGGACGGTGTACAAAAAATGTCCAAATCGCTTGGTAACTACATTGGCATTGACGAACCTGCGGGCGTGATGTACCAAAAAATCCTATCCATGCCCGACACGCTCATCGCTCGCTATTTTGAGCTTTTGAGCTTTAAGCCGATGAGTGAAGTGAACGCCTTGCTTGATGAAATGGCAAACGGTCGCAATCCCCAAGAATTAAAGAAAATCCTAGCCCATGAGCTCATTGAGCGTTTTCATGACAAAGAGTCTGCCGACAACGCCCACCGCTCGGTAGGCAACCGCTTGGCGGACGGGGAGTTACCCATTGATTTGCCCGAAGTGTCGCTGTCTCTTGACGGTGCGGACAAGCTCTTTATCACCCAAGTGCTAAATCAAGCCAGCCTTGCCAAAAATTCCGCCCAAGCCAAAGATATGCTCTCTCGTGGGGCGGTCAAAGTGGACGGACAAGTTGTGGATGCAAGTTTTGCCCTAAGCGTGGGACAAACGGTGGTGATACAGGCAGGGAAAAAGGCGTATGCTAGGGTGAGTGTATTGTAATGAATTGCAAGATTGAGATTTTAGTGGTAATGCTTGTTGGTTGTTTATTGACGGCTTGCACAAATAAACCTGTTGATGAAAATCGCCAGCAAGCAAGCGAATATATTGTTAATTCTGAAAAGAATGTGCAAAAAACCTATTGGAAAAACCCCAAAACTTTAATTTTGGAAATCAATAGCCAAAATAGACACGAAACAACATTGGCATTAATTTTTTATTGCCATAATTTGCAAACGCTATGTGGTCTAGAAAACCAAGACATTACAATTAATGCCATTTCTACACACAATAATCAAAAATTGGCTTCAGAAAAATGCTCCTAGTCCCCAATGAAATAAAGCAAGGCATCTACCGCCATTACAAGGGCAACCTTTACCAAGTGCTACACACCGCCCGCCATTCCGAGACCGAAGAGACACTTGTCGTCTATCGTGCTTTATATGGCGATTATAGGGTGTGGGTGCGCCCGTTGGCTATGTTTTGTGAAAGCGTAACGATTGACGGCAAGACCTTGCCACGTTTTGAGCTTGTTAAGGAGCTATCATGAATTTTGAAGTCATCGACCTTGTCATCGGTACAGGCAAAGCGTGCGAGCGTGGGGCGTTAATCACAACTCACTACACAGGCACGCTCACGGACGGCAGTGAGTTTGACTCATCACACAGCCGTGGGCAAGCCTTTGAGACTGTCATTGGGACAGGGCGTGTGATTAAGGGCTGGGATTTGGGCGTATTGGGGAGCCAGATTGGTGAAAAACTGCTTGCCAAATGGGGCATAAGCGTGGATTTGCCAGCGTGCGAGCCGATGAGAGTTGGCGGAAAAAGACGGCTTATCGTTCCTGCTTTTTTGGGCTATGGCAAGCGTGTGGTGGGTAAGATTCCGCCCAATTCTGATTTGGTATTTGAAATTGAGCTGATTGATGTCAAGACAAGAGACTAAATATTTATAAAAATCAATAACTTATAAATATTTTTAAAAAATTACCACAAAAAGACTTTACAACCAAAAACTATCCTGTATAATACGCACCACTCAGGCAGACAAGCTAGTCAAAAACTTGTTTACTTTCAATAATTTAAAGTTAATAAAAAGGCGTTAAAACAACATCATAAAAAACTTTAAAAATTTTGAAAAAACTGCTTGACATTAAATTTAAACAGCGTATAATACGCTCTCATTCGCTGGACGACAGACGAATCATTATTTAAAAACATACTAAGAACAACTTGTGTGGATTTTTGCTAATACAAGATAA